>JBKJNV010000149.1:0-5556 GCA_046593435.1 Roseomonas sp. | reverse complement strand
CTTACATCCAGTGCATCACGGCGTCCGGCAACATGGTGGCCTTGCCGCAGGCGCCGGCCTACCCGGCCTACCCTTATCCCTATGCGTATGCGCAGCCCTATCCCTATTTCGGTCCGGTCGTGCCTTCGGTTCTGCTGCGCTTCGGCGGTCCGGGCTATTATGGCCCGCGGTATTATGGCCCGCGCTATTATGGGCCGCGCGACCGCTATTACGGGCCTGGGTATTACCGGGGCGGTCCGCGCTACCGGTAGACCGGCGTCGCCTACCCGAAGAGGGCGGCGAAGGGCAGCACGCGCAGGCGGTCGCCGGGGGTGATGGCGGTGACGGCCTCGGGCAGTTCCGCGAAGGCGTCCGATTGGGTGAGCGAGGAAAGCAGGCCGGCGCCCTCGCGGGGGAATTTCTGCGCGGTGGGCAGGCCGTCAGGTGAGTCGTGCAGGGTGACGCGGACGTATTCGCGGCGCCCGGCCTTCTTGCGATAGGTGAAATCCGCGGTCGCGGCGAAGCGAGGAAGCGGCCGGGGCGTCGCACCGGCCAGGCGCAGGATCAGCGGGCGCGCGAGGTGCAGGAAGGTGATGACGGCGGCGACCGGATTGCCGGGCAGCCCGATCACGGGCGTGCCGGCGATGACGCCCATGGCGGCCGGGCGGCCGGGCTTGATGGCCAGGCGCCAGAACACCAGCGCGCCGGCGGCCTCGCTCGCGGCGCGGACATGGTCTTCCTCGCCGGTGGATACGCCCCCGGTGGTCAGCAGCAGGTCATGCGTGGCGGCGGCCTGGTGCAGGGCGCGGGCGGTGGTGGCGGGATCGTCGGGGAGGATGCCGAGGTCGGTGGGCAGCACGGGCAGGCTGGCCAGCATCGCGAGCAGGGTGGGGCGGTTGGAATCATGCGTCTGGGCCGGACCCAGCGCCATGCCCGGGGCGGCAAGTTCATCCCCCGTGGAGAAGACGCCCACGCGCGGGCGCGGCGTGACGCCCAGATGCGTGAGGCCGAGTGCTGCGGCAAGGCCGATGGCGGGCGCATCGATGCGCCGCCCGGCGGGGAGTGCGAGGCTGCCGAGCGCGATGTCCTCGCCGGCGGGGCGGGCATTGGCCCCGGGCTTGAGGCCGGCGGGGACCAGCACGGCGGCTTCGGTTGCCTGTGCGTCTTCCTGCATCACGACCGTGTCCGCGCCGGCCGGCATGGGGGCGCCGGTGAAGATGCGCATGGCCGCGCCGGGGGCCAGGGGCGCGCCGCTGGCGCCCGCGGCGATGCGCCCGGCCAGGGCGAGCGTGGTGGCATTGCCGGGCGTGAGGTCGGCGTGGCGGAAGGCGTAGCCATCGACGGCGCTGTTGTGGAAGGGCGGCAGCGGCAGGGGTGCGATGAGGTCGCGCGCCAGGATGCGCCCGAGGGCCGCGCCGAGGGGTGTGCGTTCCTCACCGGCCAAGGGCGGGATGCGGCTGGTGAGCAGCGCCTCCGCCTCATCCACGCCCATCAGTGTGCCGCCGAAGGCGAAGCAGTCATCGGTGAGCTGGGCCATTACCGCACCGGTTCTGCGAAGCGCAGGCAGAAATCCGCGATGGCCGCGATGTCGTCCAGTGCGGCGTACGGCAGGTCGTAGGGCGGGGCTGCATCGGCGGCGACGGCACGGATACCAGGGGTTTCGGGGTGCATCCAGGGCTTCGCGTTGGCGGCGCGGTGGATTTCGATCTTGGGGTGCGGTTCGCGCTTGAAGCCTTCGATGATGACGAGGTCCACCGGTTCGAGATGCGCGAGCAGGGTGGCGAGGCTGGGTTCCGGCGTGCCGCGCAATTCGGTCATCAGCGCCCAGCGGTTCTCGGAGGCCACGAGCACCTGCCGCGCCCCGGCCTGCCGGTGGGTGTGGCTGTCCTTGCCGGGCGTGTCGATGTCGAAGCGATGATGCGCGTGCTTGAGCGTGGAGACCGCCACGCCGCGCGCGATGAGGTTGGGAATGAGTTGTGCGAGCAGCGTTGTCTTGCCCGCCCCGCTCCATCCTGCGAGCCCGATGATGCGCATCAGTTGGGGCTACCTATGACGCCGGTTCTTGGTAGCCAAAGATAAAAGAAGGGGATCTGGGGGAATTCATTCCCCCAGCCTTTCTCAAACGTGCTTCGCCCCTTGCGGCGTCTTGCTCATCTCTTCCTCGACCCAGAGGGAGTGATGCTCGCGCGCCCACTTCACATCCACCTGGCCGCTGGACATGGCGTCGATCGCGCCTTCCATGCCGACGCTGCCGATGTAGATGTGCGCGAGCATGGCCGCGATCATCAGCACCGAGAGCAGCGAGTGGATGATGTGGGAGAGCTGCATCCCCGCGATGCCGGTCCCCACGAAGGGGAAGATCAGGAAGTAGCCGGAGACCGCGACGGCGCCGCCACCGAGGATGGTGATCCAGAAGATCATCTTTTGCCCACCATTGAAGCGCGCTGCCTCGGGGTGGCCCTTGCCGATCAGCCCGCCGCCCATCTTGAACCAGGTGATGTCGCGCGCGTTGGGGATGTTGTCCTTCACCCAGATGAAGAACATCACCACGAGGCCGAGTGTGAAGGGGAAGGAGAGGAAGTTATGCGCGTACTTGCCCCACTGGCTGACGCCGGTGAAGGCTTCCGGGCCGATCAGCGGCAGCAGCAAATGGCGCCCGAAGGTGAGGTTCAGCCCCGAGAGCCCGAGGATGATGAAGGTGGATGCCACCATCCAGTGATTGGCGCGCTCGAAGATGTTGAAGCGCTGGATGGTCTGGCCGGAGGGGCCGCCTTCGATGCGGATGCGCCCGCGGCTGAAAAAGAACAGCCCCAGTGCAGCGATGACGCCGAGCACCGCGACGCCGCCGACCCAGGCCAGGGTACGGTTATGGAAGTCCCGCCATTCGCGCCCGGCGGGCTGGATCAGCGTGGCGGCCTGGGTGTCGGGGATGGAGGCGCGGCCGGTGAGCTGGCGCATCAGCTCGGCCTCGGCGGCTTGTGAGGGCATGTTGGCCGGCTGGGCCTGGGCGGCGAGACCGGCCATGCCCAGCATGCAGGCGAGTGCGAGGGTGCGAAGCAGCGTGCGCATCAGATGGCCACCGTTTGGCGGTAAGCGGTGCGCCAGCCCCAGGCACCCGAGCCGTAGCCGCGGCGCTGCACGCGTTCACGGTAGATCTGGGCGATCATGTCGCCATCGCCGGCGAGCAGTGCCTTGGTCGAGCACATCTCGGCGCAGAGCGGCAGCTTGCCTTCCGCGATGCGGTTGGACCCGTACTGGACGTATTCGGCTGCCGTATTGTCGGCCTGCGGGCCGCCGGCGCAGTAGGTGCACTTGTCCATCTTGCCGCGGGAGCCGAAATTGCCCACGCGCGGGTATTGCGGCGCACCGAACGGGCAGGCGTAGAAGCAGTACCCGCACCCGATGCACAGGTCCTTGTCGTGCAGCACGATGGCATCTGCGGTGGTGTAGAAGCACGACACCGGGCAGACCGCGGCGCAGGGCGCATCGGTGCAGTGCATGCAGGCCATCGAGATGGAGCGTTCGCCGGGGCGGCCATCGTTGATGGTGACGACACGCCGGCGATTGATGCCCCAGGGCACCTCGTGCTCGTTTTTGCAGGCGGTGACGCAGGCATTGCATTCGATGCAGCGCTCGGCGTCGAGGAGGAACTTCATGCGGGCCATGGGGTGTGCCTTCTCTCTACGCCGCGGCGATCTGGCAGAGCGTGACCTTGGTTTCCTGCATGTAGGTCACCGGGTCGTAGCCATAGGTGGTGATGGTGTTGACACTCTCGCCAAGCACGATCGGGTCTGTCCCGGGCGGGTATTTCGCGCGCATGTCGGCGCCCTGGTACCAGCCGGCGAAGTGGTAGGGCATCCAGGCGACGCCGGGTCCGACGCGTTCGGTGACCATGGCCTTCACGCGCACCCTGGAGTCGCTTTCGGGGCCGCGCACCCAGACCCAGGCGCCGTCGCGGATGTTCCGCGCGGCGGCGTCGCGCGGATTGATTTCCACGAACATGTCCTGCTGGAGTTCGGCGAGCCACTTGTTCGACCGCGTCTCCTCGCCGCCGCCCTCATACTCGACCAGGCGGCCGGAGGTGAGGACGATGGGGAAGTTCGGCGCGACCTGATGCGAGCGCGCCTGCACCGACTGGCCCAGATGCGGCAGGCGGAAAGCGCGGCGGTCGGGCAGGGTTGGGTATTGCGCGATCAGGTCTGTCCGCGGCGTGTAGATAGGCTCGCGGTGGACGGGGATCGGGTCGGGCAGGTTCCAGGCATCGGCGCGCGCCTTGGCGTTGCCATAGGGCACGCAGCCATGTTCCATGGCCACGCGGATGATGCCGCAGGACAGGTCTGTGGCCCAGCTCGCGCGGTCGATGTTGGGGCCGAAATGCCGTTCGATGCTGGCCTTCTCGGCCGCCGTCAGATCATCGAACCAGCCCAGGCGCTTGAGCACGGCGACGGTGAATTCCGGGTAGCCGTCCTGGATCTCGGACCCCGCGGAGAAGGAGCCTTCGGCCAGCAGGGTCTTGCCCTCGCGCTCCACGCCGAAGCGGGCGCGGAAGACGCCACCGCCCTGCTTCACGTGCAGGGAGGTGTCGTAGAGGATGTGGCTGCCGGGGTGGCGCATTTCCGGCGTGCCGAAGCAGGGCCAGGGCAGGCCGTAGAAATCGCCCGCGATCTCCGCCGGTGCGCCGGGCTTGGCGCGCAGCGTGACCAGGTCGAACTGGTCCTGATGCTGCATATGGGCCTTCAGACGCTCCGGCGAGATGCCGGAATAGCCCGTGGACAGCGCGCCACGGTTGATCTCACGCAGGACGCTTTCGGGCGTGGGTGCGTTGTCGCGGATCTCGAAGCCCTTGAACATCTCGCTTTGGAAGCGGACCGTCATGTTGCGGCGCTGCGCCGAGGCATCCAGCGCGCCGGTCAGGCGATACATGATTTCGTAGTCGTTCTTCGATTCGAAGATCGGGTTGACGACCTTGAAGCCCCATTGCGCCGAGCGGTTCGACGAGGTGCGGCTGCCATCGCATTCGAACTGGGTGCAGGCGGGCAGCATGTAGGTGCCGTCGCGCCGGTCCGACTGCATGGCGAACGAGGTCGGGTGCGGGTCGACGATGACCAGCAGGTCCAGCGCCTCCAGCCCCTTCTTCGCCTCGGGCATGCGGGTGACGGTGTTGCCGCCATGACCGAACACGACCATGCCCTTGATGTTGTCGCGCTGCGCAACCTGGTCGCGCGGCAGGGTGACGGCATCGAAGTAGCGGGTGGTGGGGATGCCGGGCGTGGTCATCATGGTGGGGCTGTCGAAGCGCGCCACCATCGATTCATAGGACACGTCCCAGACGCGGGACCAGTGCCGCCAAGCGTTTTCGTCGAGGCCGTAATAGGCCGGCAGCGTCGTGACATCGAGGCCGAAATCAGTGGCACCCTGCACGTTGCAATGGCCACGGAAGATGTTCGCACCGGTGCCTGTCTTGCCGACATTGCCGGTGGCCAGCAGCAGGATGGAATAGGCGCGCACATTGGCGGTGCCGACGGTCTTTTGCGTCGCACCCATGCACCAGATCAGCGTCGAGGGCTTTTGCGTGGC
>JBKJNV010000196.1:0-6176 GCA_046593435.1 Roseomonas sp. | reverse complement strand
GCCGCAGCCCGCTCTCCGCTGCGACAAGGGAGGCGACGCAGCGCGTGGCATTGCCGCAGGCCCCGGCCTCCGACCCATCGGGGTTGCGGATGCGCATGAAGACATCCGCGCCCTCGGCAGCCTCCAGGCTGATGATCTGGTCGCACCCGATGCCGAAATGCCGGTCCCCGATCCGTCGCACCTGGCCGGGCGTGAGCCCGAGCGGCGCCGTGCGCTCATCGAGCACGACGAAATCATTGCCCAGACCGTGCATCTTCGTGAAGGCGACCATCCCCGGCATATGCCCTGCCTGCGGCTCCGATCCAAGGGGGCCTATTCCAGCGTGGCGCGCGCTTCGGCGAGCTTGGCCCGTGTCGCCTCGTCGATCTGCGGGTATTGCAGGTTGAGGTCCTCGAGCGCTGCAGCAATGGCATTGGCGATGATGATGCGGGTGAAGCGCTTGTTGTCGGCGGGGACCACGTACCAGGGCGCGTGCGGCGCGGCGGTGGCGCGGATCGCTTGCTCATAGGCGGCGTGATAGGCCTTCCAATGCACCCGCTCGCCGACATCGGCGGCAGAGAATTTCCAGTTCTTCTCCGGCTCGTCGATGCGTTCGAGGAAGCGCTTGCGCTGCTCCTCCTTCGAGACATGCAGGAAGAATTTCAGGATCAGCAAGCCCTGCCGGGCCAGGTACCGCTCATAGGCGGCGATATCCTCCAGCCGTTCGTCGAAGATGCCCTTGGTGACCAGCGGGGGCGGCAGCTTCTGTCGTGCGAGGATATCGTGGTGCACGCGCACCACCAGCGTCTCCTCGTACCAGGAGCGGTTATGGATGCCGATGCTGCCGCGCCGTGGCAGGGCGACGGCGTGGCGCCAGAGAAAATCATGGTCGAGCTCCAGCGCGTTCGGCGCCTTGAAGCTCTCCACATGACAGCCCTGCGGATTGACGCCCGAGAAGACGTGCTTGATCGCGCCATCCTTCCCCGCCGCATCCATCGCCTGGAAGATACACAGCACGGACCAGCGGTCCTGCGCGTAAAGCTTGCTCTGCTGCTCGGACAGGATGGTGGTGCTGGCCTTCAGCAGTGCCTCGGCATTCGTGCGTTCCAGCTTGTGGTTGCCGGTGTCGCCCGGTTCGTGGTTGCGCAGCCTGAAGCTTTTGCCCTGCGTGACACGATAGCGGTCCAGCAGCTTGCGGAACGGTTTGTCCATCAGGCATCTCCCTTGGGGCGCCGCAGCGTAAAGCCTGCCGCGGCGCATTGCAGCACCACAATGGAGGCAAGTGCGGCCGAATAGCCGGCCGGTTCCCAGCCGCCCGCCGCGGTGCGGGGCCAGAAATCCAGCACCCAGCCGATGGCGCTTTGCAACACCACCGTGAGGACCAGCATGATGAAGTTGATCGCGGTCGCCACGCGGCCGGCGAGTTCGCGCGAAAAACTTTGCCCCATCACCGCATAGCCGGCCGGCCCGCCGGCGCTGATGAAGCCAAAGATGATAAACAGCAGCGCCAGGGTTGCCATCGCATCGGGGCGCAGCAGCAGGGCCAGCATCACGACCAGCTGGCCGCCGAGCGAGGCCATGGGCACCACCATGGGCGGCCACCCCCGCCGCTGCGCCCAACCGACCCAGCGCCCCACGATCAGGTTCCCGGCCATGAAGCCGACGGCGAAGCACAGCAGGATGGTCGCGCGGGGTTCATCCGAAAGCCCGGCCACGTCGCGCAGCCAGGGGCCGGACCAGAGCCCGCCGAAGGTGAAGGTCAGGCCGCTGATCATGGCCAGCGTGGGCAGGTAGCGCAGGAAATTCGCATCCGCAAAAATGCGGCCATACTCCGCGACCTCGCGCACGAGCCCGCGCCGTGCGGGTGCCGCTGCCCCTGGCGCCCGGTCCGGCTCCGCCAGCGCGATCCAAAGCGCAACCGCGAAGCCCGCCACCGAGAGCACCCAGAAGCAGCCGCGCCAGCCGATATGCGGCAGCGCCCATTGCACCGGGAGCGTGACCATCAGCGCGCCCACGCCGCCGAAAAAACTGCCCAGGCCGGTCATCGCGGCCACCTTGTCGCGCGGGACCCATTGCGCGGTGGCCTGCAACAGCGCCATCAGTGCCGCGGCGACACCCAGCCCGGTGAGCAGGCGCCCCAGCCCGAGCATCAACGCATCCTCGGCCAGCGCCGAGAGTACGAAGCCGAAACCCGCGATGGTGGCCAGGCTCGCCTGGGTGCGGCGCGCGCCGAGCAGGTCGAGTGCGAGGCCGACCGGCATCTGTGCAAGCGCATAGGTGACGAAGACCGCCGCGGCGAGCAGGCCGAGTTGGCTGGCCGAAAGGCCAAGTTCAAGCGCCAGCAGAGGCCCGATCGTCGCGATGATCCCGCGCGAAGCCTGGTTGAGAAAGCCAACGCCAGCCAGCGGCAGGGTGACGCGCAGGATGACCGACATCGCCTAGGGCAGGTTCAGGCGCAGGCTGAGGGGACAATGATCGGAGATGGTCTCCCGCATCCGGCGATCACGCTCGGCATAGACCAGGACGCGCGTGGAATCCGGCACCACCCAGCCACGCGCGGCGCCACCCAGCATGATGTGGTCCACGAAATCGGCACCACCCCAGCAGGGGTTGCGGAAGCCCTCATTGGCGCGGGTGAGCGGGGCGGCTTCGGAGAGTGCCGTGAACAGCTCATCCTCGCGTCCGATGCGGCGGTTGAAATCGCCCAGGATCATGAAGGGCACGCCTTCGCGCCGGCGCTCCGCGATCCAGCCGGCCAGCACCGGGATCTGGCGCGCAAGACTGTCGCATTCGCGCCGTTCGGAGGTGGCGATGGCACCGTCCCGGCAGCCAGCATTCAGATGAATGGAGAGCAGGCGCAGGCGTGAGCCACCTGGCGTGGTCAGCGTGATGTCGGCGCCGCGGCGCAGCGAGTACCGGGCACTGGGGCGCAGATCCAGGCCCACCAGATCCGGGTTGTGCGTGACGTTCAGGCGCCGGCGATAAGCGAAGCCGGGGCGCTGGATGTCGCGCTCCTCGGTCAAATGGATGGCGTATTCGCGGGTGTCGAAGACGCGCGCCGCGGCGAGCGGACCGTCGATTTCCTGCAAGGCGACGATGTCCGCATCCAGCTGGTCGGCATAGACGCGCAGGCGCGCGAAATCCTCGGGCGCGCGGGTGCGCACGTCGGGGGGAAGATCCGGGTGGCCCGTGGGGCGCGTGGTCAGCCAGGCGATGTTCCAGGTGGAGATTTTTAACGGCGTCTGCGCCTGGAGCGACAGCGGGATGAGCAGGACGGCCAGGGCCAGGAGGAGTGCGCGCATGGAGGCAGGCTACAGCAGAAGTGGCGCGGGGACAGGTGGGGGTGACGCAATGTCTTCCGAAAGCGACCTGGCCCCGCAGCGCAGGAGAAAATCGGCGATGGCATCGAATTCGGCTGGCGGCCGGGTGCGGTCGGCCGGGTCACCGCGCGGGACGTAGATGATGGTTTCGTACCGCGCGCGGGTGAGCAGGACGCGGTAGGTGTTGCGGACGAAGGCGAATTCCTTGGCCTCCCGCTGCCAAGCGGAGCCCGCGAAGCGACGTGCCGCCCAGCCGCCAGCACCCGCGCCGCGGATGAAATCACCACCCCAGGCCGCACCGACGAGATCGAGTTCCAGCCCCTGGCAGTCATACTCCGTGGCGAAGGTCTCAAGCGCGTCGGACGCGCGCACATCCGG
This sequence comes from Roseomonas sp., assembly GCA_046593435.1. GTDB lineage: Bacteria > Pseudomonadota > Alphaproteobacteria > Acetobacterales > Acetobacteraceae > Plastoroseomonas. The sequence goes on along the minus strand of JBKJNV010000196.1, from coordinate 2,499 downwards.
CCAACGCAGCAGGAACCAGTTCGCCACATCGTCGAGTTGCACGCCGAGGCCATCCGCGCGCAGGCGTTTCGCGCCGGCGGAGGCCACCAGCCCTGCGCGCCGCAGGCCACGCGCTTGACTGCGCAGAGCGCGGCGGGCCGCGGCGAGGTCGCGGGTAAGGTGATAGGGAAAATCGGCCGCAGAGGCCGCAAGCGACGCAGCCTCATCCACTTCGCCGCGCAGCACGGCATCGACCCAGGCGGCGCCGCAGCTTTCGCGCACGCTGCGCAGCGGCACGGTCAGGTCGAGCGCCGCATCCGCCTCGCGCAGCGCCTCGGGCAGGTTCGGCAGCGGACGGGCCGCATGCGCACGCCAGCGCGGATCCGCGGCGATGACGCGGCCCCATTCGGCCAGCCCGGCTTCGCCGGTATTGATCTCCTGCCCCTCCCCGATCAGGGCGACGATCACTGCCCAGCCATCATGGCGCCCCATGATCGCGAGCGTATGCGCAGGCTCGCTCATGACCAGCTTGGAGGGCTTGTTGCGCGTGCCGAGGACGGCCTTGTCCTGATCCCAGGCGCGCTGCGCCTCATCGAAGACGATCAGGCGTTCGGCCGGCACCATCGTGTCGTTGGTCGCGCCGTCTTCGAGGAAGCGGTGTACGTTCTGCAGGCGCGCGATCGCGCGGCGCTCGGCCTCGGGGCGGGCGCATTCGCGGCGTGCCAGCGCATCGGCGACGATGGCCGCCCGCAGCACGGCAACCAGCGGCGCATTGCCGGTGAGGAAGGCGGCGCCGTCGCCATGCGACTGGCCAAAGACCGTGTTCAGCCCGCACAGCGTCTTCCCCGCACCGGGTATGCCGGTCACGAAGATGATGCGCTTGGCATTGGCTGCGCGCGCCTGCGCGACCACGCGGGCAATCGCCGCCGTGGTGCGGGTGAGGTTGGCGGCATCCGCGCGCGCCGCCGCGATCTCAGCGACGCCATTGCGCGCATAGAGCATGGTTGCCGCTTCGATGATGCTGGGTGTTGGCCGATAGGGTGCGGCGAGCCACGCTTGGCCGTTGATCGGCGGATCAGCGCTGGGTATCTGTGCCTGGACCCAGGCGATCAATGCCGCAAGACCCGCTGCGCCGCAGACCAGCGGCTCGGTCGGGTGCTTCGGCAGTAGCCAAGTTTGTGCAGGCGGCGCGAAGCCGCCGGCGCCCGCGACCAGTACCGGCACGATCGCGTGGTGGCGGCTGCCGGCATGGAAGTCACGCAGGTCGAGCGCGTAATCCTCTGCTTCCGCGAGTGCGGCAAGGCTCGGCGCCGCCGTCTTGAATTCCAGCGCGATGATGGCGCGGTCGGTCAACAGCACCGCATCGATGCGCTTTTCCAGGCGCAGCAAGTCGAATTCCAGCGCCAGGGTCCAGTCGGTCGATGGCAAGCTCCGCAAGGCCGCCTGGAGCGCGGCGAGCTGCGCGTCCCAGGCCGTCTGCTGGTCCGCGGTACCAGTGTAGCCGCGCGCCACTTGCTGCGCGGCCAGGCGTCCGGCGACATCGGCCACGTCGCGCAACAGAAAATCCGCGACGCCCAATGCGTGCCACGCCCTCATCGCGCGCTCCTCCCCGGCCAAGTCGCCAAAAACACGCTCGCCAGCATCAGGCAAAAACCCACGCCATGCACCAGCGTCGGCGTCTCATGCAGCACCAGCACCGCGACCACCGCCGCGGTCGCCGGCAGGAAAGCGGTGAACACCCCCGCCATCCCTGCCGGCACGCGCTTCAGCCCCGCATACCACAGCAGCAGGCACAGCACGCTCGCGGTCAGGCTGTGGAACAGCAGCAGGCCCGCAAGCGATGGGGATGCGAGGGCCGCCATCGCGGGCAGGTCCAGCAGCATGAAGGGCAGCAGGATCAGCGTGGAGAAAACCTGCATCCAAAGGCTGGTCGTCAGCACCGGCAGCGCGTTGCCCAGCCGCTTGGCGAGCAGCACATACATCGCCTCCCCGCAGATGCCGGCGAAGACCAGCGCATTGCCCACCGCGCTGCCGCCGCTGTCGGGGCCGACGCGCGCGAGGGTGAGGGCCGCCATGGCACCCGCCGCAATCGCCACTGCAATCCATTGCCGCGCCGGCAGCCTCTCCCGAAGCCAAATCGCGCCGCCGATGGCCACCACCGCCGGGAGTGTGGCCAGCACCAGCCCGGCCTCCAGCGCCGTGGTCAGCCGCAGCCCGGCCAGCAGGCCAGCATTGTAGAGCGCGGTGCCGAACAGTGCCTGCCAGGCGAGGTTGCGCAGGCTCGCCGCACTTGGGCACACCGGCGGGTCGAACATCCGCACCAGCGGATACAGCACCACCACCGCGATCGCACAGCGCAGGCCCGCGACCATGGCGATGGGCAGCGATTCCGCCAGCACCTTCGCCACCGCGACATTGGCGCCGACCAGGGACATGGCCAGCGCCAGCTGCAGGTAGGCCCGCGTCAGGCCTCGCCATCCTTGCGAAACGGGGAAGAGGTGCCGAGCACGTCGATCTCGC
>JBKJNV010000622.1:0-8559 GCA_046593435.1 Roseomonas sp. | reverse complement strand
CTGCGGCTGGGCCGGAGCGGCCGACTGGACCGGGATGCGGCGCGGCTTGAGTGCCTCGGGCACCTGGCGCGTCAGCGTCACGTGCAGCAGGCCGTTCACCAGCGATGCGCCCTCGATCAGGATGTGATCGGCGAGCACGAAGCGCCGCTCGAAGGCACGGGCGGCGATGCCGCGGTGCAGGTAGCGGCCGTGGTTCTCGGGCTGCTCCTGCGCACGCCCCGCGATGGTGAGCGTATTCTCGACCGCGGTGATGGTGATGTCATCGGGGCCGAAGCCGGCAACAGCCATCGTCAGCACATAGCCGTCCTGGCCGGTGCGTTTGATGTTGTAGGGCGGGTAGGTGGCATTGTCGGCCGTCCCACGGGCGGATTCCATCAGGCTGGTCAGCCTGTCGAAGCCGATGGCGGAACGGAGAAGTGGGGAAAAATCGATGGCGTTCATGAAGAACCTCCTGCTGTAGCAAGGTCCGTTGTGGGGCCGGTACCGGGCTTGTGGGTCCCCATATGGGCAACCCGGGCCGAGGCGCCGGGCCGGCGGCCCCATCAGGGCACCGCCAGCGCAACATCAGGTAGGCGGTGCGAAACCGCCGTTCAAGATGGGTTAAAGCGGCTTGGTCGCGAGTTTTCCGGGCACGGCCCGGATGGCCGCCAGGATATGCGCGGCCGTCACCGCGGCGCCCTTGGCGTCAAAGAGATCGGCGCCGATCATGATCGCAACCTGATCCTCCGGATGGTCGAGTGCGCCCAGCGCATCCGCATCGCCGATCTTGTCCATTCGGCGGGACCAGTATTTCGGGTCCACCAGCGTGCGCGCCGCGCGCGCGGCGTAGTCCTCTTTGGCGCGGTCCGCATCATTCTTGAACTGCGCGCCGCCGGCGCCTGCGCGCAAGGTCCAGGACGCGAAGCCGATCGCGCGCCCGACATAGCCATAATGGATGTTGGACCAGGTATCATGCGGGTAGCGCCGGGAAGCCGTCGCGTCCGCTGACCACGCCCCATAGGTCGCGAGAATATAGGGCTTGTGGTCCCAGGGCTTGCCGTAGCCCACCATGGCGATCCAGGTCTGGATGCCGTTCCAGTAGGTATCCGGCCGCGCGATATCGCGTCGGATCGCCGCCGCCGTCGAGGAAACGGCGTTGAAGGCCATCTCGCCACGGATGTAAGTGGCAAGCACATCCGTTGTGACGGTAGCCGTGGAGGTGGCGGACATGGCCCGGTTTTCCCTTGCGCCACCGAATCATATCCTGGCGGGCGCGGTCCGCGCAACCGTGCCTTAGCGAATGGGCATGGCGTACATCAGCCCGCCGCGCGTCCACAGGTCGTTCAGGCCCCGCGGCAGGGCGATGGCGGTCTGGGGTCCAAAATGGCGGTTGAAGATCTCGCCGTAATTGCCCACCGCCCGGATCGCGTTGTAGGCCCAGCGGCGGTCCACCCCCATCATCGGGCCGTGGTCGCCCGCGACCCCCACTAGCCGGCGAATGGCGGGGTTGGGGCTGGCCAGCATCGCCTCCGCATTCGCCTGCGTCACGCCGAGTTCCTCCGCCTCGATCAGCGCGAACAACGTCCAGCGGACAATGTCGAACCATTGGTCGTCACCGTGGCGGACCGCAGGCGCGAGCGGCTCCTTGCTGATGATGTCCGGCAGGATGATGTGATCATTCGGGTTCTGCGTCGTCGAGCGGATGCCGGCGAGCTGCGAGGCATCGGTCGAGAAGGCGTCGCAGCGGCCCGCCAGATAGGCCAGCCGCGTCTCGTCATTCTGCTCGAACACGATCGGGCTGATGCGGATGTTGTTGCTGCGCGACCAGTCGGCCAGGTTCAACTCGTTCGTGGTGCCCGACGTGACGCAGATCGTCGCCCCCTCCAGCTGCGCCGCGCGCTGCACATTGGCGCTGCGCCGAACCAGAAAGCCCTGCCCATCGAAGAAGTTGACGGCGGTGAAATTCAGCCCATTGGCCGTATCGCGCGTCTGGGTCCAGGTGGTGGTGCGCGCGAGCACGTCGATCTGGCCCGATTGCAGCGCCGCCAGCCGCGCCTGGGAGGTGAGGATGGTGAAGCGCACCTTCTCCGCATCGCCCAGGGTGGCGGCGGCAACGGCGCGGCAGAAATCCGCGTCCAGCCCACGATAGATGCCGCGACTGTCCATCACGCCGAAGCCGGGCGCACCGGGATGCGCACCGCAGGCGAGCACGTCGCGCTGGCGAACGGTCGCAAGCGTGGGTCCCGGCGCGGCGGGCTGGGCAAAGGCGGGCGCGCTGGCCAGGGCAAGCAGGCCAGCGGTGATGAGATTGCGAAGCATGGGGGTTCCCCTCATGGGATTGTGGCTGTTCAGGCAGAATGGGGCGTCGCGGGCCGCAGGGTCTGCCAGGCCGCGACGAGTGCAAGCGCGCCCAGCCCGATCGCGAGCCGTGCGGCGTCGGGCAGCAGATGCGCGAAGGCGGTGGCGAGGCCTGCCACGCCCAGGGCCAGGCGCAGCAGCACGCCCAGCGGTGCGAGCAGGTAGCCGGCATAGGCGCTGGTCACCAGGGTGAGTGCCGCGACCTGCATCATGAAGGCGGCTGCGATCTCCGTCAGGCTGCCGCGCATCATGATGCCCGGGTCGTAGATGAAAGCGAAGCCCACGGTGAAGCCCGCGATGCCGAAGCGCGTGGCATGCACGCTGCTCATCGTCGGGCTGGCTTTCGCGATGGCCGCGGCGGCGAAGGCCGCGGCGGCCACGGGCGGCGTCGCATCCGCGATCACCGCGAAGTAGAACAGGAACATGTGCGCCGGCAGCAGCTCCACACCCAGGGCGAGCAGCTGCGGCACCCCAATCGCGGCCGCGATGATGTAGGACGGCGTCGTCGGCAGCCCGAGCCCCAGCACCAGCACGGTGGTAGCCAGCAGCACCAGCAGCAGCCAAAGCTGTCCTCCGGCCATGTCCTTGATGATGCCGCCGAAGGCCACGACCATGCCCGTGGCGGTCAGCGCCGAGACCACGATGCCCGCACCGGCGATCGAGACCGCTAGGGGCGCCATGGTGAGCCCGGCATTGGCCAGGCTGTCGAAGATGGCGCGCGGCGACATCCGGGTGCGGCGGAACAGCATTGCCACCGCCATCATCGCCATGGTCGCGCAGAAGGCGGCGAAATTGCCTGACCATCGCTCGGTCATCAGCCAGACCAGGATCACGATCGGGATCAACAGATGCAAATCGGCCAGCAACTCCCGCGCCGCGGGAATGTCGGCGAGCGGCATCGGCTTCATCCCCAACCGCTTCGCCTCGAAATGCACCGCCGCAAGGATGGCGTAGTAGTACAGGATGGCGCCGAGCGTCGCCGCGACCAGGATCTGGCCGTAGGGGATGTTGGTGATCTCGGCCATGACGAAGGCGGCGGCACCCATCACCGGCGGCATCAGCGCACCGCCGACCGAGGCCGCGCTCTCGATCCCGGCTGCGACAGCGGGGCGGTAGCCCGTGCGCATCATCAACGGAATGGTCATCGCACCCGTGGTGATGACGTTCGAGACCGAAGACCCACTCATCGTGCCGAACAGGCCCGAGGTGACGACGGCGACCTTCGCTGGCCCGCCGGTGTAGCGCCCGGCTGCGATGGCGCCGAGGTTCTGAAACAGGCGTCCCGTCCCGCTGCCCTGCATGAAGGCGCCGAAGATGATGAAGACCGCGATGGTGGTAGACACGATCCCCGTGAGCGGGCCGTAGACGCCGCCGGCGGTTGGCACCAGCCAGGCCGCCTCGATGATCTCGGCAGGGGTGAAGACGCGGCTGTTCAGCACGCCGGGCAGGTTATGGCCCCACCACATGTAGGCGAGCGAGCCCGCGACCATCCAGGCAAGGCCGGGTTCGACCGCACGCCGCGTGGCCTCCAGCAGCGTGATGATGCAGGTGATCCCCAGCGCCATCATCAGCGGCGAAAAGGGATCCACATATTCCATCCGGTCGCTGACCGCATCCGCGTTCCACAGCACCCAGGCGTGCGGCGCGGCGGCAGCCAGCGCCCAGGCCCAGTCGAGCGCGCTGGGGCGGCGCTGCGGCGATTTGGCCCGCGCTGGATACAGCAGGAACAGCGGCGGCACGAAGACCAGCAGGTGGAAGCCGCGCATGCGGATCGGCTCGGGAAAACCGGTGCCGCCGAAATACAGGTGCATGGCGGCCGCGCCTGCCATCAAAGACAGGATCGCGACGCGGAGTGGGGTATCGAGCGCGCGCACGGCCTCAGGCGGCCGGCATGACACCGGCTTCGCGGAAGGCGCGCGCGGCACCCGCATGCAGCGGCAGCCCGGTGTAGCGCCATGCCACCGCCGGGTCCCACGCACCCATGCTGGGGTGGATGATGACCAGCCGCTGGCCCTTGTTGCGGATCAGCGTGCGCGTGACGCGATAGGCGATGTCGTCGGGCAGCGTCTCATGCACCATGATGACGCTGTCCATGGTGGTCACATCCACATCCGCGGTCTGCAATCGCGGATAGGTCCCTGCGGGGATGATGCCCTGGCTGTAAGCGAAGGACGTCTCCAGATGTGCGCGCACATCGAGGGGGAAGGCCACGAGCTGCGCGGTGCGCCGGCCCTGGGAGATCTCGGTCAGGATCGCGGCGGGCTTGGCGAGTGCCACATACAGGTAGTCCACCTGACCATCGGCGAAGGCGGCGGCGATGTCGTTGTAGCTGCCGGTCAGGTAGCGCCCGCCCTCGGAGGTGATCTTCTCCGGCGAGGTGCCCAGGAAGCGCAGGATGCGGCGCAGCGTCATCTCATCGGTGGAACTGCGCTGGGGTGCCGCGATGCGAAGTCCACGCTGGGTCAGGATGGCGCGCATGTCGGCGGGGCCGGTGGCGGAGGTGGCGCGGAGGAAATTGTGCTCGGTGGGCGAATAGCCGGTGCCCAGGCTTTTCAGCCGCTCATGCTTGGTCGTGTACGGGTCCTCCCCGCGCGCGGCGGCGGCGGCGAAGGCATCGATGCCCCAGCCCATCATCGACGTGCCGTTGTTGACGCGCGTGGAATTGGCGAGACCCCCGCCGGGGACAACGCGGATCTGGAGGTCCGCATTCTCATCGCGTATCAGGGCGGAGACGCCGGCGGCCATGGTGTACCAGCCCCCGCCCAGCGACCCGGCCACCCATTCGACGGTGGTCTGGGCGTTGGCCACCCGGATGAACGGCGTGGCGAGGGCGGCGCCGAGGATGGCGCGGCGGGTGGCGGTGGGACGGAACATGGCGGAATACCCCCTCATTGCCCTGTGATCATGGCCGGGTTTTCCATGCAAGGGCAATGCCGGGGAGCATTGCCGGCCCGGCCGCGGCATCAGCATCCGGGCAAGACCCGGTCGAGGTCGGCGACAGTGCGGACCGGGCGGGGAATGAAGCGGCGCCAGAGAAAATGGCCGGCGGTGACACCGCCGATTGCGATGATGGCCAGCATGCTCAAGGGAATGAGATAGGAGTCGTCGTCGTTCGCGTTTTGGAAGGCCATGAAGGCAGCGACGACAAATCCCGCGCCGAGCGTGACCATGTAGATGATGGGTATCGCCCAGTTCACGCCGGTGATCACCGGGATGCGCCGCGTGAGTAGCGCCGCACCCAGGGCGCGGACCACCTTTGCGTAGGCCGGGTCGCCCTTGGATGCCAGGGTGTGGAACGGCATCTCCTTGCCACCGACGACAAGGGTAAAGCTGTAGACGAAGCATTGGAGCTGATCGGTCGTGACCGTGGCGCGCATGCTGGTGATGGAGCCAAGCTGGACGTCCAGATCGGGGGATGCCTCGCCGCGCAGTTTCAGGCGGTCACCATCGAAGGTGACGGTCATTGTGCTGCCGTCGAGGATGCCATCGCGAATTCGGGGCCGCATGACCGCGACGAAATAGGGTTGGCTCATCGGCGATGCTCCGGTCGAGAGCGACGGCAGCCTCGTTGCGGGATTAGTATGGGTGGCTTCTTCCAGGCGGAGCAAGGGGCGGGTTGACGGAACCCGCCCCTGGGCCGAGCGTCGCGCGGCATTCAGGACTCGTCACGCCCACATGGCCGCACCCTCCGGCGCCACCGCGCCCGCCTCTCGCCTGGACAAGTTTCGTGGTCTCGCGCCTGGGTTGCTTCTGTCCTTCGGCATCGCCGCCGCCGCCATCATCTTCCGCGGCCAGACCGGCATCGCGGCACTCAATCCCGTGGTCGTCGCATTGGTGGTTGGCATCGGCATCCGCGCCGCCACCGGGCCAATGCCGGTGCTGACGCCAGGGATCGCCTATGCGGTGCGCCCGGTGCTGCGCGCGGCAATCGTGCTGCTGGGCTTGCAGGTGACGCTGCCGCAGCTGATCGCCCTGGGTCCGGGCGCCCTGGCGCTGGCGCTGGCCGTGGTCGCGCTCACGCTGCCCTTCACCGTGTGGCTTGGCGGTGTGCTTGGCGTGGACCGGGCGTTGTCCCAGCTGATCGGCATGGGGACCTCCATCTGCGGCGCATCCGCCATCGTGGCCGCGAACCAGGTGGTCCGCGGCAAGGGCGAGGACGTGACCTATGCCCTGGCCGTCATCACGCTGTGCGGCACGGCCGCGATGCTGATCCTGCCGGGCCTCGCGGGGCCTTTGGGTCTTGATGCCGCAGCCTATGGCCTCTGGGCTGGCGCCTCGGTGCATGAGGTCGTCCAGGCCGTAGGGGCGGCCGCCGCCGGCGGCGAGGTGGCAACGCAATCCGGCACGGTGATGAAGCTGGCCCGCGTTTTCCTGCTCGCCCCTGCGCTGCTCGCGCTCGGCTGGTGGGTCTCGCGCGGGGCCGGCACGGGGCAGGTCAAGGCGCCGGTGCCGTGGTTCGCCTTCGGCTTCCTGGGGCTGGTCGTTCTTGGCAGCACCGGGCTGGTGCCGCGCCAGGCGACCGATGCCAGCCGCTTCCTGGTGCCGCTGATGATGGCAGCCTCGGTCGCTGCTCTCGGGCTATCGACCGACCTCAAGGCGCTCAAGGCGCGCGGGGTGCGGCCGATGGCCCTGGGCATCGGCAGCTCCCTGTTCATCGCGGGTCTGGCCCTGCTGGGCGTCATGCTCATCCGATGATCGCGCGCGGCGACCCGCGGCTGACCGCCGCGATCGTGGCCAGCGCGATGTTCATGCAGAATCTTGACGGCTCGGCGGTGGCCACCGCCCTGCCCGCCATGGCCCGTGAATTCAATGCCGAGCCCGCGCACATGAGCGCGGCGGTGACCGCCTATCTCGTCTCGCTCACCGTCTTCATCCCCGCCTCGGGCTGGGTTGCGGACCGCTTCGGTGCGAAGCGGGTCTTCCTGATCGCCATCGTGCTGTTCGTGGGCTCCTCGGTGCTGTGCGGCGCGGCGGAGAGTTTTTCCCAGCTGGTGGCCGCCCGCATTCTCCAGGGGCTGGGCGGGGCGATGATGGTTCCGGTCGGCCGGTTGCTGCTGCTGCGCGGTGTGCGCAAGGACCAGTTGCTGACTGCGACGGCCTGGCTCACCACCCCCGCGGTCCTGGGGCCGATCATCGGGCCGCCGCTGGGCGGATTGCTCACCGACGCGCTGTCCTGGCGGTGGGTGTTCTGGATCAACATCCCGGTGGGCATCCTTGGCCTGGTCCTCGCCTGGCGGCTGATCGCACGCCCTGAACAGGGGCCGCCACCGAAGCTGGACGCGATGGGCCTGGTGTTGGTGGGCACGACGCTCGCTTCGGGGATGATCGGCATCGAGACGGCGGGGCGCGGCATCCTGCCGGATTTCGGATGGCTGGGCGCGATGGCGCTCAGTGCGCTGCTGGGCGTGCTCGCCGTTCGCCATCTGCGGCGCGTGGCGCAGCCAGCCATCGACCTTACCCTGCTGCGCGTGCCCACCTTCCACGTCGCTGCCGTGGCCGGGACGGTGTTCCGCATCGCGGCCGGCGCCTCGCCCTTCCTTCTCGCTTTGACATTGCAGATCGGCTTCGGCTGGAGTGCGACCCAAAGCGGCCTGGTGGCCTTCGCGACAGCCCTGGGCGCCTTTTCAATGAAGCCCCTCGCGCGGCCGCTTCTGCGGCAATGGGGTTTTCGCAATGTGCTGATCGGCAATGGCGTTGTCGCCGCCTGTGGGCTCTGTGTCGGCGCGTTGTTCTCGCCCGCCTGGCCGTGGGTCGCGATCTTTGTGGTCCTCGCGATGGGTGGTCTGTCGCGGTCGCTGCAATTCACCGCCTACAACACGCTGGCCTTTTCGGACCTTCCACCTGAGCGGCTTTCCGCCGGCACCTCCTTCTACGGCACGGCGCAGCAACTCCCCAGCGCACTGGGCGTGGTGCTGGCGAGCGGCGCGATCGGCGTCAGCGCCGCGCTGGCGGGGCGGGATGTTGCGGTACTGGCGGATTTCTCGGTCGGGTTTTGGGTGGCGGGCGTGGTCGCGCTGCTCGCCGTCCCACTCACCTTGGGGTTGGCACGCGATGCCGCGGCCGAGGTCTCCGGCCACCGCCGCTAGAGCATCATCCGTTCAAACTGAATCGTTTGGACGGATAAAGATGCTCGAAAACAATAGGCTAGTGGTGCGAATCCAACGCTTGGTGCCCTCGCCTGACGGCGGCGATGATGGTGTCTGGGTCCTTGGTCCAACGGAA
>JBKJNV010000571.1:0-5818 GCA_046593435.1 Roseomonas sp. | reverse complement strand
GGCCTGTTCGATTTCGGCTTCGGTCGCGCCGGGCCGGCCATAGGCGATGTTGTAGGCAATGGTGTCGTTGAACAGCACGGTGTCCTGGGGGACCACGCCGATGGCGGCGCGGACGGAGTCCTGCGTCACGCCGCGGATGTCTTCGCCATCGATCAGGATGCGGCCTCCCGTCGCGTCATAGAAGCGGAACAGCAGCCGCGAGATGGTGGATTTGCCGGCGCCGGTGGGGCCGACGATGGCGAGCGTCTTGCCGGGGGGGACGGTGAGCGAGACGCCCTTGAGGATGACGCGGTCTGGGCGGTAGCCGAAACGCACATCCTCGAAGGCCAGCGCGCCGGGGCCGGGTTGCAGGGGTTGAGCGCCGGGTGCGTCGGCGATTTCGCGTTCCTGCTTGAGCAGGCCGAACATCGCTTCCATGTCGATCAGGCCCTGCTTCATCTCGCGGTAGACGAAGCCCAGGAAGTTCAGCGGCAGGTAAAGCTGAATGAGGTAGGTGTTCACGAGGACGAAATCGCCCACCGTCATCGCGCCCGAGGCGACGCGGCTGCCGGCCATCAGCATCACCAGCGTGAGGCCGATGGCGATGATGGTCGCCTGGCCGGCATTGAGCGCGTTGAGCGTCTGTTCCGAGCGGATCCAGGCGGCCTCATAGCGGCCGAGGGAGGCGTCGTAGCGCCGCGCCTCATGCGCCTCATTGTTGAAGTATTTGACGGTTTCGTAGTTCAGCAGGCTGTCGACGGCCTTGGTATTCGCCTGCTGGTCCTGCTCGTTCATCTCGCGGCGGAAGCGGGTGCGCCAGTCGGTGAAGATCAGCGTGAAGGTGATGTAGACCACGATGGTGCCGAAGGTGGCGGCGGCGATGGCGAAGTCGAACAGGCCCCACAGGATCAGCGTGACCATCAGGATCTCGATGATGGTGGGCACGATGGAGAACAGCATGAAGTCGAGCACGAAGTTGACGCCGCGGGTGCCGCGCTCGATCACGCGCGATAATCCGCCTGTCTGTCGGTCCAGGTGGAAGCGCATCGACAGGGCATGGAGGTGTTCGAAGACGCCATGGGCGATGCGCCGCGCGGCGCGGGCCTGCACCTTGGCGAAGATCGCGTCGCGCAGCTCCCCGAAGCCCGAGGACATGGTGCGCAGGATGCCGTAGGCGAGGATCATCGCGATGGGGATGACGATGATGGCGTCGGCCTTGTTCGTCAGCGCATCGACGGCGGCGCCATAGGCGATGGGGATAATGACGTTGGCGACCTTGCCCGCGACCAGGGCGGCGAGGGCCAACACCACGCGGGCGCGAAGCTCGGTTTCTCCCTTGGGCCAGAGGTAGGGGGCCAGGGATAGCAGGGTCCGGCCGTGGCTGACGTCAGGGGTGGGCTTGCTCATGCCTTCGCATGTGGCGTGAAACCCGGGCGGGGTCCAGGCCGGGATGGGTGACGTTCGGCCCTGGGCTGGGCTACCCAGGGCGCATGCAAGCCTTCCAGCGCCACATCGATGCCTGCAACAATCTCGCCTCGCCGGCGGGGTATCTGCCGTTCCGGGTGGGTGGCGCCCAGGTGGGGTGGGTGGGGCCGGAGCTGGGGCGCGCGCTGACCTTCTTTCCGCGCGAGGTGCATTTCGACGCGGCCGGCGTGACGCTGGCCGGGGCGCTGCGCGGGGTGGGGGCGCGCAGCGGTGCGCTGGCCAGGCTGCTGCCGCCGCTGGCCGCGGCGGGGCATCTGCGCATCCGCGACGAGCTGTTCGACATCAGGGCCGAGAGCGCGGGGCCGGTGCTGGGGGTGCTGGATCGTGGCGCGTTGCCGGCCTTCGGGGTGATGTCGCAGGGGGTGCATGTGAACGGGCTGGTGCGCCGCGCCGATGGGCTGCATGTCTGGGTGGGGTTCCGCGCGCGCAACAAGCCGGTGGCCCCCGGCCTGATCGATAATATCGTGGCGGGTGGCATCCCGGCCGGCATTGGCCCGGATGAATGCCTGGTGAAGGAAGCCGGCGAGGAGGCGGGGCTGAGCGCGACGCTCGCCCTGCAGGCGCGCCGCGTCGGGCGGGTGTCGTATGTGATGCGCGAGGCGGGGGGCATCCGGCGCGACGTGCTGCATTGCTACGACCTGGATGTGCCGGAGGGCGTGGTGCCGGTGCCCCATGATGACGAGGTGGAGCGGTTCGAGCTGTGGCCGGCGGCACGGTTGGTGGAGGCGGTGCGGGATGGGGATGGTGTGAAGTTCAACGTCAACCTGGTGCTTCTGGACCTGTTCCTGCGCGAGGGGCTGGTGGCAGACCCGGGCGGGGTTCTGCGGGCGGGGCTGGATCAGGGGCCCGCTTAGTCGGGGTGTCCGGCTCGCGCCCGCACCGCCGCTGCCGACAGCCCTGCCTCGCGCAGCGCCCGGATTGACGGCGCGCCTTCCCGCTTCGCCAGCCGCTGGCCGCCCGCATTCATCAGAAGGCCGTGATGGGCGTATTTCGGCTCCGGCCAGCCCATCAGCGCTTGCAACAGCCGATGGATCGCGGTTGCGGGCAACAGGTCCTCCCCGCGCGTCACCAGCGTCACGCCCTGGGCGGCGTCGTCATGGGTGACGCAGAGGTGGTAGCTTGCGGGGGTGTCCTTGCGTGCCAGCACCACGTCGCCGAAGGGGATCGGGTCGCAGGCGCGGCGCTGGCCATGTTCCCGGAAACGCAGCATTCGGCCCTTCGCGGCGCGGTCCATGTGCAGCCGCCAGGCATGGGCGGCGCCGGAGACGATGCGCGCCGCCGCCTCGCCCGCATCCAGGTGCTTGCAGGTTCCCGGATACACCGCCTCCGGCCCATGCGGCGCGGCGGCCGCGATCTCGGCGCGCGTGCAGAAGCAGGGGTAGAGCAGGCCGTGCCCACGCAGGGTGGCGAGCGTGGCGGCGTAGTCGGCGAAGTGGGCAGATTGCACCCGCACCGGCCCGTCCCAGTCGAGCCCGAGCCAGGCCAGGTCTTCCTCGATGGCGGCCGAGAACTCGGGGCGGCAACGCTGCGTGTCGATATCCTCGATGCGCAGCCAAAAACGCCCGCCCGCCTCGCGCGCCGCCCGCCAGGCGACGAGCGCCGAGAAGGCGTGGCCCAGGTGCAGGAGCCCCGTGGGGCTGGGGGCGAAGCGTGTGACGATCCCGGTTGCGGCCATGGCCGTATCGCGCTAGCGGCGCGCAGGCGTTTCGACAAGGGATGACACCATGCTGCTGACCGGTCCGCGCATCGACCCCGCCCATGGCGGCAAGGCCGAGAAGCTTGTCGTCATCCTGCATGGCTTTGGTGCGAACGGGGGCGACCTGCTCGGCATCGGCCATCTTTGGGGGCGGTCCATGCCCGGGGCGGCCTTCCTCGCCTATGACGCGCCCGAGCCCTGCGCCGGCGCGCCGATGGGCCGGCAATGGTTCGACCTGAACGAGCGCGACCCGGTGCGCATGATCGACCACCTGCGCGGCGCGGCGCGCGGCCTGTTCGCCAGCATCGATGCGGAGCTTGCGCGCCTGGGCCTCGAGGATGACGACCTGGCCATCACCGGCTTTTCCCAGGGCGCGATGCTGACCCTGTTCGCGGGGCTGCGGCGGCCCCGCGCGCCGGCCGCACTGGTGGGCTATTCCGGCGCGCTGCTGGTGCCCGAGGCCCTGGTGCTGGACATCACGGTGCGCCCGCCGGTCCTGCTCATCCATGGCGAAGCGGATCTGGTCGTGCCGGCCAAGGCATCGCGTGATGCGGCGGAGACCATGCGCGACTGCGCCGTGAGCGTGCACACGCACATGCAGCCCGAGGTGGATCATACGATCGACCAGCAGGGCATCGACATCGCGGCCTCATTTCTGGCGCACAGCTTCGCCGAGGCCGCGCGCAAGCGGGCGGAGCGGTTGGCGAAAGCTGTGTGACAGGGCCGGGGGTGGGTTGCGCTGGACGCGCGGCGCTGCCATTTATTGCTCCGAAACGCGGCGGCGCCACAGGCTCTTGGGCCGGACTGTCGTGAAAGGCCCAAGCTGTTGATGTCCTCTGGCTTCGGCCGGGACTGGTTCCGTCGCGGAACAGCCGTCCCCTGGGCGGTGAACAGGAGCGGCGCTTGCCAGACGGTGGACACTTCGTCGGGGCTCAATCCTTTCCGGCCCTCGTTCTGAACGCGGATTTCCGGCCGCTATCCTATTTTCCGCTGTCGATCTGGGCTTGGCAGGATGCGGTGAAGGCTGTCTTCCTCGACCGCGTCTCGGTGCTCAGCGAGTATGAGGCGCAGGTGCATTCGCCGAGCATAACCATGCGGCTGCCCAGCGTGATCGCGCTGAAGGAATACATCCCCGCGGCGCGGCGACCGGCCTTCACCCGCTTCAACGTCTTCCTGCGCGACAGCTTCGGGTGCCAGTACTGCACCGACGCGCTACCCGCGCATGACCTCACCTTCGACCATGTGATCCCGCGCAGCCGCGGCGGGCGGACGACGTGGGAGAATGTCGTGACCGCCTGCGGGCCGTGCAACCTGCGCAAGGGCAGCAAGCTGCCGCGCGAATGCCGCATGTTCCCGGTGCAGGAGCCGCGCCAGCCGACCAGCTGGGAATTGCAGGAAAACGGCCGCACCTTCCCGCCGAACCACCTGCATGAAAGCTGGCGGGACTACCTGTACTGGGATTCCGAGCTGGAGAGCTGACCGGGACCCGTGGCCAGCGGTCGCGCGCGGCTATTTCCGGCTCACATAGGCGCCGAACACGTCCAGCTCCCGGGTCAGCTGGGGGGCCTCGAACCCGGCCTCCGCCAGCGCGGCGAGGATGGTTTCGGGGGGGACGCAATTCTGCACCGTGTCCCAGTAGTAGCGCATCAGGGCGCGGCCATCGCGGCTGCCGGCCAGTGCCGGTACGATGAGGCCGACCCATACATAGGCGAGCCCCTTGCGCAGCCGCGTGGTTGGCCGGGTCTTCTCCAGGATGAGGAAGATGCCGCCCGGCCGCAGCACGCGACGGCATTCGGCGAATAGGGCCCCCAGGTCGCCCATGTGGCGCAGCGCGTAGCCAAGGGTGATGGCGTCCACGCTCGCATCGGCGAGGGGGAGGTGTTCCGCCTCGCCGCGGATCAGCGGCATGGTCAGCGCCGCACGGCAGGCGGCGATCATCCCGGCACTGGGATCCAGCCCGATGACCTCGCCGGTCGGGCCGGTGAGCGCGATCGCCTCGCGCGCGAGAATGCCAGTGCCGGTGGCGATGTCGAGTACGCGCATGCCCGGCCCAATGCCGGCGGCGGCGAGCGCGCGGCGCCGATAGGTGCGGCCGGTGCCGAGCGAGAGGATCGCGTTGATGCGGTCGTAGCTGCCGGCCGTGCGGTCGAACAGGCCGCGCACCCAGGGGACGCGACGCGCCTCGTCGCCATACCAGGACGGGAGCGGCGGATGCGGACGAAGTGGGGCCATGCGCACAGGATAGCGCGAATTGCGCGGTTGTGGAGCGCCTGATGGGCTGCACCAGGCCCGTTCCCCCAGGGCCAGTCCCGGGGCTGGTATCGGCCGGGCCGGGCTGCGAGACTGCTTCCATGCGAGGGCAGCGCGCGACGATGAAGCCGGAAGTGAGGACGGCGCCCGTCGCGGCATCGCTGCTGGCGCATCTGCTGCGCGACTTCACCCGCGAGATCGGCCTCGACGGCGCCCTGCTGCGCGGCATCGCGGCCGAAGCCGAAGACCCCGCC
This sequence comes from Roseomonas sp., assembly GCA_046593435.1. Classification (GTDB taxonomy): domain Bacteria; phylum Pseudomonadota; class Alphaproteobacteria; order Acetobacterales; family Acetobacteraceae; genus Plastoroseomonas. The sequence continues at coordinate 154 of JBKJNV010000571.1, read as the reverse complement.
GCCGCCGCCTTCGAGACCGCGCTGGTGGCCGAGGCGCTGGCGCACCCGGCTCTGGGCCGCGAGGCCCCTGCCCTGGCCGCCGCCCTGATGACATGCCTGGTGGCGATGGAAGATGGCGGCGCGCTGCACCGCGGCATCGGCCTGCCGCCGCTCA
>JBKJNV010000291.1:0-5649 GCA_046593435.1 Roseomonas sp. | reverse complement strand
CGACGGTGGAGGGGCTGCGTCTGATCCCCGACGGGCTGATCCGCATCCAGGGCCTGCGCATGGGAGCCGAACGATGAGCAGTACTGAGGGGTTCGCCGCGCCGGTCACCATCCTCCGCGACGCCTTTGGTATTCCGCATATCCGCGCTGAGGGCGGTGCGGCGGATGCCTTCCGCGCCCAGGGCTGGGCGCATGCCGAGGACCGGCTGTTCCAGATGGAGCTGAACCGCCGCCGCGCGCTGGGCCGCGCCGCGGAATGGCTCGGGCCGCCGGCCGCTGCCGGCGATGCGCTGGCGCGCAAGCTCGGTGTCGAGCCAGCGAGCCGGCGCGACTTCGCCGCCCTCTCGCCAGAAGCACGCGCGATGGTCGAGGCGTACGCGGCGGGGGTGAATGCCTGGGTGGCGCAGGCCCCAGCGCTACCAGTGGAATACGGCCTGCTCGGCGCGACGCCGGAACCGTGGGAGGCTTGGCACTGCATCGCGGTAATGCGCCGGCTTGGCCTGCTGATGGGTTCGGTCTGGTTCAAGCTGTGGCGCGCGGCAGCACTTGCCGTGGTGGGTCCCGATCAGGTCGGCAAGCTACGCTACGATGATGGCGGACGCGACCTGCTGCTGCTGCCGCCGGGCATGGAGGCGGATCGCTGGGCAGCCACGCTCGCGGACCTCGCACCCTCCATCGCGGCGCTGATGGGCGATGCGGCCCCCGATGCGACGGGCGGCGGCAGCAACAACTGGGCCGTCGCACCCGCGATGAGCCCGACCGGGCGACCCGTGCTCGCCGGCGACCCGCACCGCGCTTTCGAGATCCCCAACATGTACGCGCAGGGGCATCTGGCCTGCACGGAATTCGACGTCATCGGGCTGACCGTGCCCGGCGTGCCGGGCTTCCCGCATTTCGCGCATAATGGCTCCGTCGCCTGGTGCGTGACGCACACCTTCGCCGACATCCACGACCTGTTCGTCGAACGCCTGGACGCCACCGGCACCCATGCTGAGTTCCAGGGCGAATGGCTGCCGGTGCAACGGCGCGAGGAGATCGTGCAGGTGCGCGGCGCCGCGCCGCTGACGGTCCCCGTGCTGGAAACGCGGCATGGCCCCGTCATCGCGCAAGGTCCGGGCGGCATCGCGCTCGCGCTGCGCTCGGTGCAGTTCGCGCAGACGGACCTGTCCTTCGATTGCCTGCCGTGCATGCTGATCGCGCGCAGCGTGGATGCACTGTTCGAGGCGACGCGCGGTTGGGGCATGATCGACCACAACCTCGTCGCGGGCGATACCGACGGCCGTATCGGACTGCATATTCGCGCGATGATCCCCCGCCGGCCGCGCGCGAATGGCTGGCTGCCGGTCCCGGGCTGGACCGGCGACCATGAGTGGCAGGGCTACATCGCGCATGAAGCACTGCCGCGCGTGATCGACCCGCCCGGCGGCTTCATCGTCACCGCGAACAACCGCGTCATGGATGATGCACACCCCGACTACATCCAGACGGATTGCCACCCACCCTACCGCGCGCGCCGCATCCTGGAGCGGCTGCGCGCGGAGGTGGCAAGCCGTGCGCCGGAGGGCGCTGCGTCGCTGCATGGCGACACGCGCTCACCACATGCGGCCCTTTTCCAGGCGCGTCTGGCGGCGTTGCCGGTGCCTGAGGATGCGGCGGCCATCGCTCTGCGCGCCGCGATCCTCGCCTGGGATGGGCAGATGCGCGCCGACAGCGAGGGTGCCACTGCCTACATCGCGCTGCGCCGGGCGCTGACCGCGGTGCTCGCGGAGCGCAGCGGGCTGGGTGCGCTGGCGGGAACGCCCTTCCTCGCCGTCTCACCGGGCGTGGTGCCGCTCAACCAGCTGTGGTGGACCTTGCCAACCCTGCTGCGCGCCGGTGACGCCGCCCTGCTGCATGGCTGGAACTGGGACCAGGCGTTGCAGTCCGCGCTGGCCACAGTTGCCGCAACCTTCGTGGCGCAGCCCTGGGGAGAGGCGCATCGCCCGGTCCTCGCGCATCCACTCACCGCGCAATTCCCAGATGCGGGCCTGGACCCGGCGGGCCTGCCGCTTGGCGGCGACACCGATACGGTCATGGCCAATGGCCTGTTCTGCCATGCGGGACCGGCCGCGACCTATGGCGCGCTCGCGCGCTACGTCTTCGATGTGGGAGACTGGGAGAATTCGCGCTGGACGGTGTTCCACGGCGCCTCCGGGGACCCACGCAGCCCGCATTACGCAGACCAGCACGCGGATTGGGCCGCGTGCCGGATGCAACCGATGACCTACGCTTGGGACCGCCTGCTGGCAGCGCCGCACACGCTGCAACATTTCTGACGCAGCGCCCGGCGCGGTAATCTTCGATGCCAAACGCAATCGCCCAAGCCGTGCGCCTGCGTCAGAGAAGGCCGGGCAAGTCCAAGACACGGACTGCGCGAAACACGACGTCAGATACCCAGGCGCCTTCGGCTGCTCACTCGCACCCCAGTGCGCCCTTGCGGGTGAAGTCTTGAACCTTCAAGCCGGAAGCGGCCTGCCGAGAGTAACGTCACCGGCCTTGTCCAGAAGTGCTGCGGCGATGCGGGCGCGGTGCTCATGGCTGGTGCCGAGGCGCATGCCCCAGGCGGCGACGCGCCGGTACCAAAGATGCAGGTCGAGATCCATGATGAAGCCGATGCCGCCATGGATGACCTGCGAACTGCGGACCGCGGCCAGGCACTTCTCATTGCAGAAGGACTTGGCCTGCGAGATTTCGACCTGATAGGGCAGGCCCTGGTCCATCTTCCAAAGCGCCTCGTAGGTCAGCAGCTCGGCGCCGTCGACCCAGATGAGCATGTCCGCGCACATGTGCTGGATCGACTGGAAGGACCCGATCGGCTGGCCGAACGCCTCGCGCATCTTGGCGTATTCGACCGCCATCTCGACATCGCGCCGCGCCGCTCCGACCATCTGGGCGCAGAGCAGAATGCAGGCGCGGTCAAGCATGCGCTCTGCAATCGGCCAGCCGCCATGCAGCGGGCCGACAAGGTCGAAGGCGGGGATCCGAACATCGTGGAACATAACGCTGCTTTGCCGGTCCTTGGCCGTCGTGATCAGCGGCGTGTCGGTGATGCCGGCCGCCTTCGGATCGACGAGGAAGAGCGAGAGACCCGCAGCCCCGGCGCTCGCCGGCGCGGTGCGGGCGACGACGAGCAGCAGCTGCGATGCCGCGACATTGTCGACGAAGATCTTGGTCCCGTTGAGAACATAGTGGTCGCCATCGGCATCCGCGGTCATGTGGATCGTGGCCGGATCCTGGCGGGTGTCGGCTTCGGCGAAAGCCCAGCTCATGATCGTCCGGCCGGCGACCACACCCGGGAGGATCGCCTCGCGCTGGCTAGCGCTGCCGGCCTCGGCGAGGGTGAGGGCGGCGGAGATGGTACTGTGCAGCGGGATCGGTGCGAGGACGCGGCCCACCTCCTGCAGGACGAGGCCGAGATAGACGAGCGGCAGGTCGGAGCCGCCATAGGCCTCGGGCAGCGCCAGGCCAGGCCAGCCGAGCTCGGCGGACTTGCCCCACAAGGCGCGGTCATAACCCAGCGGGTCCAACTCCATCTGGCGGACCAGGGCGGGGGTGCATTCGGCGGCGAGGAAGCTGCGTGCGGAATCACGCACCATCGCCTGTTCGTCAGTGATCAGGACATCCATGTCAGCGATCGGTCCTCGAATTTCTTCGCTTTGGCTGCGACGGGTCAGGCGTTAGCTGGGCGACGGGCGGCACGCGGGGCCGGCATGCCGAGGCCCCGGCGCGCGACCTGGTCGCGCATGATGGTGACGCCGCCATGGTTGATGCCGGACTGGAATGCTCCCAGCACATTATGCGCGAAGACGCCGTCCTCGACCGCATGGGGCGAACCCCGCAGCAGCTGGGCATAGGGGCCGAGCATCTGGGTGATTGCCTCGGTGACGCGCACGCCGTGGTCGGGCGACCAGATCTTCTCGGCTGAACCTTCATAGGTGAAGTTTCCCCCCCGTTCGACGATCGACATGCTGCGCATCGTCATCAGGCGGCAGAGCTGGGCTTCGGTCCACATCTCCGCGATCCTGTCACGCATGACCGGGCTGTCGGCGAGGTGCTCGGTGCCCGGTGCGCGCTGCTTGACGAAATTCACGATGTCCTCGTCTCGGCGAACGGAAATCAGGTATCGGCTGGCGCCCACGCGGTCGAGGTTGAGCGCGGCGGCGCCGACGCCCCAGCCCTTGTTCTCGCCGCCCAGAATCGTCGATTCATGCACCCGGACATTGTCGAAGAAGGTCTCGTTGGTACGGGCCTCGCCGTAGGTGGTCCCTTCCGGCGCGCGCGGGTTGTTCTGGATGGTCCAGAGCGGTCGCACGGTGATGCCGGGCGTGTCCATCGGGATGAGGAAGATGGAAATGCCTTCGCGCTTGGGCGCGTTCGGCGACGTACGCGCCATCAGGTAGATATGCGTCGAGAGGTGCGCCGATGTCGTGTACATCTTCTGCCCGCTGATGACGAAGTGGTCGCCATCGCGTGTGGCGCGGCAACGCAGGCTGGCCAAGTCGGCACCGGCGTGCGGTTCGGTAAAGCCGAGGCAGAAGGAAACCTCGCGCCGGATCAGGCGCGGGATGAAGTAGCGCTTCTGCTCTTCGGTGCCGGCGGCCATGATCGCGGGCGCGCCGCTGCCGTTCAGCGCGACATTGATGCCGGCGCGGGTGAATTCCTCTTCGACGATGAACTGGCTGAGTCGGTCCTTGCCCTGGCCGCCATATTCCTTCGGGTAGGCCATGCCGAGCCAGCCGCGTTCGTAGATTTTCTTGTAGAGCGCGATCATCTCGGGCCCGTACCAGCCGAAGCTGCCCGGCGTGGGCAGGATGTCGTCCTGGGTTTCCCGCTCGGCGCGCACGGCATCGGTCACTTGGTCGGCGATGAAGGCGCGGACATCGCTACGCAACGCTTCCTGCTCAGGCGAATAACCGAAGTCCATTGACTGTTTCTTCCCTCTCATCAGACGCTGCGATACGGCTCCGTGGAGCGAAACAGTAAGGCGCTACGCATGCTGCAACCGGACGGCCAAAAAACCAAGGCACCGGTCCATTCCAGGCGTCCCATCGTGCCCTTGACCACCCCGTGACGTGCACTGACCCTGCGCGCTGGGTTAAATCCTGACTTTGGCCGAATGCGCGCGCTTCATCTCGGCCCCAAAAACGCCAAACGCCTCGGCAGTGCTGCCGAGGCGTTCCGTGCGCAAATCAAATATGATGCGGGGGAACGCAAGCATCTTGATTCGCTTCTGGTCGCTTTGCCACGGGCCGTGGCGCGCTGCGGGTTAGATGCCTTGATGGGGCGCTTGCTCCCATTGCTGACGACCGAAGAAGTATGAGGCGATGCAGCAAAGCTTCGCATGAAGGCGCGCGGTACGCTTGGTGCCAGACGCGGCGACACCGGACCCGTCAACGATCGCTCACTCGGCTACCTTCGTGGCACCGGTCTGGGTCAACCCGCCCCGAGGGACGGTCGCGGCTGAACAATCGCGCAATAGTCGCGTTCTCGCCCCGCGCCCGCGTCGCTGGGAGCGATCCACGCCAAGTGTCTGGGCCAAGCCTTCACCGAGGGGGATCTCGGCACGGAAGCCAAGCGCCCGCCAAGCCCTGCCCGGATCGCCCACCGAGTT
>JBKJNV010000427.1:0-3574 GCA_046593435.1 Roseomonas sp. | reverse complement strand
CCTCGCCAATCCGCACTCCGCGGCATGGCGAGGGGGTTAGGGAGGGAGAAAGGCCGGAGGCGCTGCCTCCGGACCTCCGCCGGGGATCGTGTCGATCCCCGGACCCCTCCATTTGTGGTTCTGGGTGTTGGGCGGGCGGGCTTGGGGATTGGCCTGTATGAACCCGTCGCGGAGAGAGGGCGGCGGGAGGTCGTTTGCCGCCGGCATGCGCGCACCAGCCGCCCTCTCTCCGCGACGGGCCCGCGAAGCGAAACCACCCAGGACCCACCTCCCAATCCCCAGAACCAACAGATGGAGGTCCAGGATCGACACGATCCTGGCGGGGGCCGGGGGCAGCGCCCCTCGCCTTGCTCTCTCCCTACCCCACCGCCCCCCGCAGCCGGACCAGTGACACCGCGCGGCCGAGTGCGACCAGGACGGCGTCGACGGGTGGGCTGGTGGTGCTGCCGGTCAGTGCCGCGCGCATCGGCTGTGCGACGGTGCCGAGCTTGATGCCTTGCGCTTCGGCGTAGCTGCGCATAGCGGCTTCGATGGCGGCCTTGTCCCAGGCGGTGTTTGCCAGGATGTCCGCGATGGCGCGCAGGTGGGGCAGTGTGTCGGGCGTCAGCAGGGCGGCCGCTTTCGCGTCGGGTGTTGGCGCTTGGTCGGATAGCGCGAAGGCGACGCCGGCCACGATCTCGTTGAGCGATTTCGCCCGCTCCTTGAGCGTGGGCATCAGCGACGCGATGCGCTCGGCGTGTGGCGTTGGTCCGGTGCGGGCGAGAACCGCTTCGACCAGGCGCGCATCGTCGGATTGGCGCAGGTACTGGCCGTTGAGGTGAGTGAGTTTCGCGTAGTCCATGCGCGATGCGCTGCGCCCGACGCCGCCCAGGTCGAACAGGGCGATGGCGCGCGCGCGGGGGATGAATTCTTCATCGCCGTGGCCCCAGCCGAGGCGCAACAGGTAATTGCAAACGGCCTCGGGAAGGAAGCCCTGGGTTTCGAATTCGCCCACGCCGACGGCGCCGTGGCGCTTGGACAGCTTCGCACCATCCGCGCCATGGATCAGCGGGATGTGCGCGAATGCCGGCCGCGCCCAGCCCATCGCGTCATAGACCATGCATTGGCGGAAGGTGTTGGTCAGGTGGTCATCGCCACGGATGACATGAGAGATGGCCATGTCGTGGTCATCGACGACGACCGCGTGCAGGTAGGTGGGCGAACCATCCGAGCGCAGGATGATCATGTCGTCCAGCTCCGTGTGGGCGACGCGGACTTCGCCCTGCACCAGGTCGGCCACGATGGTCTCACCGCCGCGCGGTGCGCGGATGCGAATCACCGGCGCGATGCCGTCTGGTGGGGTGGCACCGTCGATCCAGCGGCTGCCATCATAGCGGAAGGGGCGCTTTTCAGCCTCGGCGGCGGCGCGCATGGCGGCCAGCTCCTCGGCGGTGTCATAGGCAAGGTAGGCGGCGCCGCGTGCGAGCAATTCGCGCGCGACCTCTGCGTGGCGAGCCTCGCGCGTGCTTTGGAAGACGGGCGGCTCATCGGGGGAAAGACCCAGCCATTCGAGGCTGCGCATGATCTGCGTGACGGCCTCGGGCGTGCTGCGCGCCTTGTCGGTGTCTTCGATGCGCAGGAGGTGCTGCCCGCCGTGATGGCGCGCGAAAAGGTAGTTGAACAACGCGGTGCGGGCACCGCCGATGTGCAGGTATCCGGTAGGGGAGGGCGCGAAGCGCGTACGAACGGTCATGCCGGCGCCAATAGCGCATTTTGCCGCGTTGCGTGAATCGCACGGACGGGGCTTTCGTTCCGCCCCGCACACCGCCAGACTGCACGCGGAGGTTGCACGCTGTCCTTCGCCATACCCACTGCCGCGCCGGCCCCGCCTGCCTGGCCGCAGCGCCTGGCGCAAGCCGTGGTTGGTGTCTTCGCACGCCAGGGCCAGGCGCTCGCGCCTTGGCTCGCGGTGGCAATGGGCGTGGGCATCCTGGGCTATTTTGCATTGCCTGAGGAACCCGCCGCGGCGTGGCGGTGGTGGGTACCGCCGCTGGTGCTGGCCGCGTTGTTGGCGGCAAGGTGGAATGCGCTTGCCGGATGGGCGCTGGGGCTGGTGGCGGCGGCCGCCCTCGGCTTCGCGGCAGCGTCCTGGCACGCGCAACGCGCCCCCCCCGCTCTCGACCTGCCCCGCACGGCCGTGATCGTCAGCGGCATCGTGCAATCGGTGGAGATGCTGCCGGAAGGGCGGCGCGTGGTGCTGGCCGAGGCGCGCATCGGCCAGGATGCGGCGCTGCCGCGCCTGGTGCGGGTGCGGCTGCGCGCCAATGATCCCGCGCGTCCGGTGCCGGGCGATATGCTGTCGCTGCGCAGCATCCTGCGCGCGCCGCCGCCGCCGGCCTATCCGGGGGCGTGGGATTTTCAGCGCAGTGCCTGGTTCTCAGGGCTGGGTGCGTCGGGGTCCGCGCTTGGCCCGGCGAGCGTGACGCCGGGCAGCGGCGCGGCGCCACCCTTGGCGGGGACGCGTGCGGCGATCGAGTCGCGCGTCACGTCGGAAATCCCCGGGCCGGCGGGCACCATCGCGGCCGCCCTGCTCACCGGCTCCCAGGGTGCGATCCCCGCCCCGGCGATGCAGGCCATGCGTGATTCCGGCCTGGCGCACCTGCTCTCGGTCTCGGGGCTGCACATCGCCATCGTCATGGGCTGCACCTTCGCGGTCTTGCGGCTGCTGATCGCGGCGATCCCCGCGTTGGCGCTGCGGGCGGACGGCCGGCGCTGGCCGGCGCTCGGCGCGCTCGCGGCGGGCGGAGCCTATCTCGTGCTGACAGGCGTCCAGGTCCCCATGCAGCGCAGCTTCGCGATGGCGGCATTGGTGACCTTGGGGCTGCTGCTGGGCCGCCGCGCGCTGTCGCCGCGCGTGCTGGCCTTCGCTGCCACCGTGGTGATGCTGGTCCAGCCCGAGGCGTTGACCGGCCCGAGCTTCCAGATGAGCTTCGCCGCCGTCCTCGCGCTGATCGCGGGGTTCGAGGCGCTGCGCCCGGCGCTGCCCCGGCCACAGGCCGGGCAGGGTGCGGCGCGGGGTGCGCTGCGCTGGCTGCTGCTGGCGCTGCTGGCGCTGCTGCTGACCAGCCTCCTCGCTGGTGCGGCCACCACCCCATTTGGCCTGCATCATTTCGGCCGGGTGCAGCTCTACGGGATGGCGGCAAACGCACTGGCGGTGCCGCTCACCTCGGTGCTGGTGATGCCGGCGGGGATGCTGGCGCTGGTTCTGATGCCACTCGGCCTTGACGCGCTACCGCTGGCCGCGATGGGCTGGGGTGCGGAGGCGACGCTCGCCATCGCCGAGACGGTCGCGTCCTGGCCCGGGGCCGCGGTGCCCATTCGCCCCATCCACGCCGAAGGCCTTGCCATCGCGACCTTCGGCTTCCTTGTGCTTTGCCTGTGGCGCGGGGCGGGGCGGCTGGTGGGGGTGCCCATCATCGCGGCGGGGCTCGCGGCCGGGCTGGTGATCCGGCCGCCGGATATCCTGGTCTCGGCGGATGCGCGGCTGATCCTGCTGCGAACCGAGGATGGAGCCTTCCTCCAGCGGCTGTCGGGC
>JBKJNV010000276.1:0-4600 GCA_046593435.1 Roseomonas sp. | reverse complement strand
CATGCGGGTGGCGCTGGGTCTTGCGCTGGTCCTCGCCGTGCTGTCCGAGATGCTCTCGGGCCAGGGCGGGCTGGGTTTCCTGATCCTGGACATGCAGCGCAGCTTCCAGGTGCGGCTGATGTATGCCTGGCTGGTCATCCTGGCGGTGGTGGGTCTGGTCCTGAACACGCTATTCTTGATCGCCGAACGCCGCGCGCTGCACTGGCAGCCCGCCAACCGCCCGTAGAGGAGGATACGCCATGCCCATCACCCGCCGCGCTGGACTGGTCGCAACTGCATCGCTGGCCGCCCCTGCCCTTTTGGCCCAGGCGCCCACGCGGCTGCGCGTCAGCGTCATCCCAGTGCTCGATGTCGCTCCCCTGCACGCGGCCATTCGCGAAGGCTATTTTGCCGCCGAGGGGCTCGAGATCGACACGTCCACCACCGCCGGCGGCGCGACCGGCCTCCCCGGGCTGGTCGCCGGCCAATTCCGCGTCGTGTTCTCCAACTGCGTCTCCATCATGCTCGGTATCCGCGAGGGGCTGGATTTCCGCTTCATCAGCGGTGCCGCAGGGGCCGGGCTGCAGCCGCCCGATTCCATGGCCATCCTGGCCCGCAAGGGGTCCGGCGTCGCCACCGGGCGTGACCTCGAAGGCAAGCGCATGGCGTCGAACACGCGCAACAACATCGTCTGGCTGCGCGGCGTGGCCTGGGTGGACAAAACCGGTGGTGACTGGCGCCGCGTCACCACCGTGGAGGTGCCCTTCCCACAGATGGCCGATGCGCTGGCCGGCGGCCAGGTGGATGCCGGCGTCTTCGCCGAACCCTTCGTCGCCGCGGCACTCCAGACCCATGGCGACCGGCTGGAGCGCATCGGCTGGCCGATCAATGAGACCGCACCGGGTTCGACCATCGCGCAATACGTCGCCATGGCCGACGACATCGCCCGCAACGCAGAGGTGTTCGACCGCTTCGCTCGCGCGCTGCACCGTGGCGCGGATTGGGTGAATGCGCGGCGCGGTGACAATGCGCTGCTGGAACTGATCGCGGGCTTTTCCCGCGTGCCGATCGAGCGTCTGCGTCTGGCCGCCTTCACCACCTACCCCAAGAGCGTGAGTGTGGCCGAACTTACCGAAATCATCGCGACGATGACGCGCTTCGGCCTGGGCGGCCGCTTCCCGGCACCGGCGAGCCTGATCCACCGGACGGCGGCGGTGTGACGGCGGGTCTTCGCAACGCCAGCGGGTTCGCCCTCGTCGCGGGCCTGCTGCTGCTATGGGAGGCCTCCGCCCGGCTCGGCTGGGTCGCGAGCCCGAACTGGCCGCCGGTGAGCGCGGTGGTCGCCGCACTCGCGCGCGACACCATGACGGGCGAGATCCCGATGCTCGTCGGCGGCACGCTGTGGCGCATGGCGGCGGGGCTTGCCGCCGGCGGGGTCGCAGGTATTGCGCTCGGCCTCGGCTTCGCGCTGGTGCCCTTCCTCGCGCGGCTGTTTGCCCCCATCGTTGAGCTGGTCCGGCCCATCCCGGTGCCCGCAGTGATCCCGCCGCTGGTCCTGTTCCTGGGCCTGGACAACGCCATGAAAGTCACGGTCGTCGCACTGAGCGTGTTCTTCCCGGTACTGACCAACACCGTGCAGGGCGTGCGCGCGGTGGAAGCGGATGCGCTGGCGATGGGTCGCACCTTCGGCATCGGCCCGCTGCGCCGTGCCCTGTGCATCGTGTTGCCGGCCAGCCTGCCCTTCATCCTCGCCGGCTTCCGCATTGCCCTGGCCCTGGCCCTCGTTGTCACGGTGGTGGCCGAGATGATCGCAGGCGAACAGGGCGTCGGGCACTACCTGGTCATGATGCAGTTCGCCGGCCGGGCGGAGGAGATCTACGCGACGGTGCTGTTGCTCGGCACGCTCGGCTACCTGCTCAACCGCGGCTTCCTCATGGTCGAGCGGCGGATGATCCATTGGTGGTTCGCGCTGGGGCGGCAGGGCAGTCCCTAAGCTCCGGTGCGCATCGCGAACCGCCAGCCCCGCAGCCCGAGCCGCGAGGGAGGACGCGACCGGCCGCTTCTTTGCGCAGCCGGGTTGTTCTGCCAGGGTCGCGCCATGCCGCGACGCATCGATTCGACGGGCGGCCCCTCGCCGCTCCTGCCGCTTATCCTGGTCCTTGCGACAGCGTTGCTGCATTGGCACCTGGCACAAATGTCCGGCGGCTTCCTGGCCACCGGATCGCTCTCTGACCCGGATTCCTGGACCCGTACCCTGCGTGTGCTGGCGCTGCACGAGGGTGCGGGCTGGCACGACCCGATGCTCAACGCGCTCTCGGCACCGGAGGGCCTGTCGGTGCACTGGACCCGCCCGCTCGACGTGATGATCCTGGTGCCCGCCCGCATCGCGATGGCCTTCGGCGTAGAAGCGCGCGAGGCGATCCTGTGGTCTGCCGCCTGGGTGAGCCCCGCACTGCACCTCCTGGCACTCGCCGCGGGTGTCTGGGCCGCCGCCGCACTTTGGCCAGGCAGGCCCGCCTGGTTCGCGGCGGTGCTGCTGCTCGGCAGCAGTGCCACCCTTGCCTATTCCATGCCAGGGCGCGCGGACCACCACACGCTGATCCTGCTGACTGCCCTCGCCACACTCGGCGCCGGCATGCGCGCTGCGATCGACCCGGAGCGGAGGGCGCAGGCCTGGCTCGCGGGGCTCGCGGGCGGCTTCGGCATCTGGATCAGCCCCGAGGCGCTGCTCGCTGTCGCACCCATGCTGGCCGGGCTCGGCTTTGCCTGGCTGCTCACCTGGGATGGACGCCGGCACGCGCTTCAGGGTGCGCGCGCGGCGGCCGGCCTCGCGGTGATGGTCACGATCGCCATCGGCACGGAGCGGCCCTATGCGGATTGGCTGACGAGCGAGCAGGACCGCGTGTCCGTCCAGCACCTCGCGATCGCGGCCGCGGCGGGTGCCACCTTCCTGCTCGCGCTGCCGCTGGGGCGGCTGCCGTTTTGGGCGCGGTTGCCGGCGGGGATGGTGCTTGCCGGTCTCGCCGCCGTGGCGCTGCACTGGCAATGGCCGGACATGCTGCGCGCCTCGCTCGGCGCGGCCGATGCGGGCGCCGCCGGACTGGGGCTGCCGGGTTTCGTCGCGATGCAGCCCCATCGTCCGGGCACCCTGACGGGGCTGTCCGACAGCATCGTTTGGGCCGGCGGAGCTTTGCTGGCGCTGCTTGCGCTCGCACTTGGTCTTGAATTTGAAGGCTGGGCGCGCAATCGCCGCTGGACGGCGGCGCTGATGCTGGCACTCGCACTGATCACAGCATTGGCCACGACCCTGCTGGGGCGGCGCTTCGCGCTGGATCTCACGGCGCCGGTGGCCATTGCCGCGGCGGGGCTGCTGCCGCTGCTCGCGCGGCTGTTGATGGGCGCCACGCGTGTGGTGGCCATCGCGGTCCTTGCTGCCCTGATGTTGGGCCTGCCCCTCATCGCGGGCCTGCTCACCAGCCCGGCCGAGGCGGAGACGACCGCCGCGCGCGCCTGCCCAGTGGCGCCGCTGGCCGCATTCCTGCGGGCCAACCCGCCCGCGCCGGCGGGGGCCGTGATGCTGGCCGACAGCATCGATCTCGGCCCCGAACTCGCCTGGCGCACACCCTACCGGCAGACCGGTGCGCCCTACCATCGCGGCGGCGCCGCGCTGCTCGACACCCGCGCGGTGCTGGCTGCCACCGACGATGACGCGGCGCGGGCCATCCTCGAACGACGCTCGGTGCGGCTGGTGCTGCTGTGTCGCGCTGCGCCGCAGCTCGGCAGATCGCTCCCGCCGCATTCGCTGCGCGCGCGGCTATTGGCGGGCGAGCGACCCGAGGGGTGGGTAGAAGTTGCCACCCCGCCGGAGGTAACCGGTGATTTCCTGTTGCTATCGCTAGATTAATGCGCCGCAGCATGGACAAATATTCATAAGACCGCCACTTCGCCGCGAGGGCTTTTCGGGCAAGATGCGCGGCACGGTCGATCGCCTCTCGCATCACCGTCACAGGGGAATTTTCCAGCATGCGTATGCTTCTTTCCGCGACGGTGGGCCTGCTCGCCCTCGCCGCCATTTCCAGCACCGCCTCGGCCGCCACGCCCAGCCAGCAGACCGTCCTCGCCGGCTTCGCCGCGCCGAGCCCGGCGCTGCAGTTCGGCGCCCCCGTCACCGAGCGAGCGACCGTTGCCAATGACGAGTCCGACGCACGCCGCCGCCGCCGCCGTCGCGCCGTTCGCCGCTAAATCGCGTTCGGGGGTTTAACTCCCCCGGACGAAGCGGGCGGCGAAAAATCCGTCCATGCCACCGTACCCGGCCAGCATGTCTGGCCGGGTACGGAGCATTCCAGAAGGCGTGATTGCGCCCATCTCTGCCACCGCGCCCTGCTGTTCGAACGGCATCGGCGTCAGCCCCTTGACCCTCTGGGCCTGGGCCTGGGCCTCGCCCTCCTCCGCCTGCAACGAGCATGTCGCATAGACCAGCCGCCCGCCCGGACGCAGCAGCGCTGTCGCGGCCTGGATCAGCTTCGCCTGCAGGGCCGCCGCACTCGCCACATCCTTGGGGCGCTTGATGTGCGCCACATCCGGGTGCCGCCGGATGGTGCCCGTGGCTGAACAGGGCGCG
>JBKJNV010000243.1:0-6177 GCA_046593435.1 Roseomonas sp. | reverse complement strand
TGCATCGGGCCGCGGCAGGAGCGCACGAACCTGGAGGTGGTGCGCGCCATCTGCGCCACGCTTGACCGGCTGCGCCCGGACGGGGTGGGTCCACGTGAGCGGCTGATCACCTTTGTGCGCGACCGGCCGGGGCATGATTTCCGCTATGCGATGGATCCCTCCGGCGCTGAGGCGGCGCTGGGCTGGCGGCCGCGTTACGATTTCGAAAGCGGTCTTGAGCAAACCATTGGCTGGTATCTGGACAATGAGGCCTGGTGGCGGCCGATCCGAGACAAGGCGTACGCAGGCCAGCGCTTAGGGGGCAAATCTTGAAGGGCATCATCCTGGCCGGCGGTTCCGGCTCTCGCCTGCACCCGATGACGCTGGCGGCGAGCAAGCAGCTGCTGCCGGTCTACGACAAGCCGATGGTCTATTACCCGCTGGGCACGCTGATGCTGGCGGGCATCCGCGACATCCTGCTGATCTCGACACCGACCGACCTGCCGGCCTTTCGCCGCCTGCTGGGCGATGGCAGCGAATTCGGCGTGACGATCAGCTATGCCGAGCAGCCCTCCCCGGACGGGCTGGCTCAGGCCTTCCTGATCGGGGCGGAGTGGATCGGCGGGCAGGCCTGCGCGCTCGCGCTGGGCGACAACATCATCTATGGCGAGGGCCTGTCGGACCGGCTGAGCAGCGCCGCAGCCCATGCCGAGCGCGGCAAGTCCACGGTCTTCGGCTACCGCGTGGCGGACCCCGAGCGCTATGGCGTGGCGGAGTTCGACGCGGAGGGGCGTGTGCTGTCCCTGGAGGAAAAGCCGGCGAAGCCGAAATCCGACTGGGCAGTGATCGGCGTGTATTTCTACGACAAGCGGGTGACGGAGCTGGCCCGCCAGGTGGTGCCCTCGGCGCGCGGCGAGCTGGAGATCACGGACCTCAACGCCATCTACATGCGCGACGGCACGCTGCGTGCGGAACAGCTGGGGCGCGGTTGTGCGTGGCTGGATGCCGGCACGCCGGCGAGCCTGCTGCAAGCCGCGACCTTCGTGCAGACGGTGCAGGAACGGCAGGGCTTGCAGGTGGGCTGCCCCGAGGAGATCGGCTTCCGCCGCGGCTTCCTGACCGCCGACGAGCTGCGCGCGCGCGGCAAGGCGCTGGGCAAGACCGCCTATGGCAAATACCTGATCGACCTGGCGGACGGGCTGCACGCATGAAGATCACGCCGCAATCCATACCCGATGTGCTGCTGATCGAGCCGCGCCGTTTTGGCGATGACCGGGGTTTTTTCAGTGAGGTGTGGAAGCGCTCCGCGCTGGCCGCCCAGGGTTTCGATGTGGATTTCGTGCAGGACAACCACTCGCTCTCACGCGAGGTGGGCGTGCTGCGCGGGCTGCATTTCCAGCGCCCCCCGACGCCGCAGGGCAAGCTGGTGCGGGTGGTGCGCGGCCGCATCCTCGATGTCGCGGTGGATATCCGGGAGGGGAGCGCGACCTACGGGCAGCATGTGGCGTGCGAACTGTCCGCATCCGCGTGGAACCAGCTTTGGGTGCCGCGCGGGTTCGCGCATGGGTTCCTGACGTTGGAGCCCGATACCGAGGTTCTGTACAAGGTGGATGGCGAATACGACCCCGCGACCGACGCCGGGATCGCCTGGGATGACCCCGCGTTGGGGATCGACTGGCCGCTGCCCCCGGGCGGGCCGGTGCTGTCCGACAAGGACCGCAAGGCGCCGCGGCTGGCCGATATCGCGGCGCCGTTTCCGCGCGGGTCGGTCTGATGCGGCGCATCCTGGTCACCGGGCAGGGCGGGCAGCTGGCCACGGGGCTCGCAGAGGCACTGCCGGCGCAGGGGTTCGAGGCGCTGCTGGTCGGGCAGCCGGATTTCGAATTCGACAGGCCGGAGACGGTGCGCGCTGCTTTCGCGGCCCTGAAGCCGGATGCGGTGGTGAATTGTGCCGCCTGGACCGCGGTGGACGCCGCCGAGGATGACGAGGCCGGCGCCTTCCGCGCCAATGCGCTCGGGCCCGCGCTGCTCGGCGCGCTGAGTGCCGAGGCGGGGATCCCGCTGATCCAGATCAGCACGGATTATGTGTATGACGGGCTGAAGGGCGCCCCCTACCGGGAGGATGATGCCCCGAACCCCCTCAGCACCTATGGACGCACGAAGCTGGCCGGCGAATGGGCGGCCATGGCCGCGAACCCGCAGGCGCTGGTGATGCGCACGGCGTGGGTGTTCTCCCCGGTGGGCAAGAATTTCGTGCGCACGATGCTGGCACTCGGCGCCACACGGCCGGAACTGAAGGTGGTGGCGGACCAGTGGGGACACCCGACGGCGGCACCGGATTTGGCCGATGCGATTGCGGGCGTGCTGGCGCGGGTGCGGGAGACGGGGTGGCGGGAGGAGTATCGCGGCGTGTTCCATGCGGTGGCGGCGGGGGGGACGAACTGGCACGCCTTCGCCGAGGCGATCTTCGCGGCGAGTGGTGGGCCGGTGCCGAAGGTGCTGCCGATCACGACGCCGGAGTATCCGACCAAGGCGGTGCGGCCGGTGGATGGGCGGCTGGAGACGGCAAAGCTGGGGGCAACCTTCGGGGTGGCGCTGCCGCCTTGGCAGGATGGGCTGGCGCGGGTGATGGGGGTGTTGAAGGCGGGCTGAGGCCCGCGGCCGAGAGGAACGCTCACGGAACACGCCCCTCGGAGACTGCCCCCAGTCTGTCGGCAACGGCCACCAGAACCCGAAATCTGAACCCGATCCGAACTCCAACGCGGTCAAAGAGCCCGAGGATGGACCACCGGCGATGAGCCGATGACCGGCGCCCAGGCGAGCTACCTCCAGACCCTGTCGGAACAGGCGAAGGAGGCTTTCGACAGAACCTGACCAAGGCCGAAGCGTCCAAACACATCGATGAATTGCAGGAGAAGACGGGGCGTGGGCGCTGACAAAGCGCGGGGCGCGCGAGGGGGGTACCGAAGCCCCGACGCTCTCAAGTTCGTGAGTAGCCCCTCGCTCCGCGTTCCCTTCCGGTCACCGATGAAATATTCTTTCGGCAATTCAAGAAGGAGGAATGAGCCTTGTCCGGAACCGCCGATGCCAAAAGCCTCTGGTTCATGAACTGTCACGTCGCAGTCCGCCTTGCTGCGGCTGAGAATGCGGGCGGGATGTCGATCACCGAGCATCTCCTGCCAGGCGGCTTCGCCCCGCCCTATCATGTCCATCACGACGAGGACGAGACCTTCTACATTCTCGACGGCGCGTTCCGCATGAAGCTGGACGGCGCCACCAGCATGGCCAAGCCAGGCGACGCGGTGCATCTGCCCCGCGGCATTCCCCATGGGTTCAAGGTCGTGTCGCCCGAAGGCGGACGCTGCCTCATCATCAGCAAGGGCCGCTTTGAGGCGATGTTGCGCAGTGCGTCGGTGGTAGCCGCATCGGCAAGCCTGCCGGAGCAGCGCGAGCCGACGGTGGAGATGCAGGCGGCGCTGACACGCATCTGCGCGGAGCATGGCATTGAGCTGCTCGGACCGCCGATCGATTGAAGGATGGGAGCAGGAATGGAGCGGGCGAGGGGAATTGAACCCCTGACATTCAGCTTGGGAAGCTGACGTTCTACCTCTGAACTACGCCCGCGCCAGAACCTCATTTACTACCCCAGGCTTGCATCCCGGGCAAGGCGCGCGCTACACAAACGCCGCGCGGCTCACCCCGCGCCCTCGCGATTTGTCCGGCCTGCTTGCGGCGAGGTAAAACAAGCGCGCTAAACGGCCGTGGGGGAGCAATCCCCCCGCCCTGTCACAGGGTCCGGACGCCCGTATTTTGTCGCAGGTGTCCCGCATGACCGATCGCCCTCCCTATCGCACCGCCACCCAGCTGGTTCATGGCGGCCAGATGCGCAGCAATTTCGAGGAGACGGCCGAGGCGCTCTACCTCACCTCCGGCTTCGTCTATGAAAGTGCGGAGCAGGCCGAGGCCACCTTCGCCGGCACCGTCCAGCACTACCAGTATTCCCGCTTCGGCAACCCCACCGTCGCCATGCTCGAAGGCCGCCTGTGCGCGCTCGAAGGGGCGGAGGCCTGTCGCGCCACCGCCACGGGGATGGCGGCGGTGCACGCCACCATGCTCTCGCACCTCAAGACCGGGGATAGGCTGGTGGCGTCGCGCGCGCTGTTCGGCTCCTGCCACTGGATCGTCTCGACGCTGCTGCCGCGCTACGGCATCGAGGCGGAGTTCGTCGATGGCGGCGACCTGGCGCAATGGGAGCGCGCGCTGTCCGAGCCCGCCGCGATGGTGTTGTTGGAAACGCCGTCGAACCCGATGCTGGACATCATCGACCTGCGCGCCGTGTGCGACCTCGCGCACCAGGCCGGCGCGCTGGTCGTGGTGGACAATGTCTTCGCAACGCCCCTGCTCCAGCGCCCGATGGAGTTCGGCGCGGACATCGTCGTCTATTCCGCGACTAAGCATTTTGATGGGCAGGGCCGCGTGCTCGGCGGCGCCATCCTGGCCAAGCAGGCCTGGGTGAATGACGTGCTGCAGCCCTTCATCCGCAACACCGGCCCCTCGATCAGCCCGTTCAACGCCTGGACCATCCTCAAGGGGCTGGAGACGCTGCATCTGCGCGTCCCCGCCATGTGCCGCTCCGCGGCCGCCATCGCGGACATGCTGGCCGAGCACAAGGCGATCGACCGCGCGCTGTATCCCTTCCGCGCCGACCATCCGCAGCAGGCATTGGCCATGAAGCAGATGGGCGCGGGTGGCACGCTGGTCACCTTCGACGTGAAGGGCGGCAAGGAGCCGGCCTTCCGCGTGCTGAACGCGCTGCGCCTCATCCGCGTGTCCAACAACCTCGGTGATTCCAAGTCGCTGGTGACGCATCCGGCGACGACGACGCACATGCGCGTGGGGGCTGAGGAGCGCGCGCGCCTGGGTATTGGCGACGGCACGGTGCGGCTTTCGGTGGGCCTTGAGGATGTGGGCGACCTGATGGAGGATCTGGCGATCGCGCTGGAAAGCGCGTGAAGCGCCAGGGCGCGCTCGACCAGGCATGAGGCTTTACATGCGCCCCGCGGAGGTCCTTTGATCCGTCCCAAGGAGCACCCCATGGCACGGCAGGATGCTTTCGTCGCCTTGACGCGGAACATCCGCGTGACGGTTCGCGCCTTCTTCCTCGCGGACCAGTCGGAGCCGGAGGTCCGCCGCTACGTCTGGGCCTATCGCGTCACCATCGCCAATGAGGGAATGGAGACGGTGCAGCTGGTCCATCGCACCTGGATGATCACCGATGGGCTGGGCCGCACCCAGCGCGTGCACGGCACCGGCGTGGTCGGCGAACAGCCCGTGCTCGAGCCTGGCGAGAGCTTCGAGTACACCTCGGGCACGCCGCTCGGCACGCCTTCAGGCTTCATGCATGGGCACTACCACATGATGGTGCGGTCCAGCGGGGAAAGCTTCGACGCCATGATCCCGGCCTTCAGCCTGGACAGCCCCTTCTCGGCGAGCGACCGGTTGCATTGAGCCACGCTTGCGCACCGGCGGAGCGCCCCCACGTCACGCATCGGTAAAGGCGCAGCAACGCGGCGGGACGTTCCCGGCCGCACCAACGCCATAGGAACCCATCGCCGTGAACATCCAGACCCCGAAGGCCCCGTTGGACAACGTGCTCGCGAGCGGCGAGCCGCGGCCGAGCCGCGAGGAGGCCGAGGCTGCCGTCCGCACTCTGCTGCGCTGGACCGGGGACGACCCGACGCGCGAGGGCCTGGTCGACACCCCCGCCCGCGTGGTGCGCGCCTATGAGGAGTTCTTCGCCGGCTATGCGACGGACCCGGTCGAGCTGCTGGCGCGCTCCTTCGAGGAGACGGACGGCTATGACGAGATGGTCGTCCTGCGCGACATCCGGCTTGAGAGCCACTGCGAGCATCACATGGTGCCGATCATCGGTCGTGCGCACATCGCCTACCTGCCGGCGGGGCGCGTGGTGGGCATCTCCAAGCTCGCGCGTGTGCTGGACGTCTATTCCAAGCGCCTGCAGATCCAGGAGAAGCTGACCGCGCAGGTGGCCAATACCATCAATGAGGTGCTCAAGCCCAAGGGCGTGGCGGTGGTGATCGAGGCCGCGCACCAGTGCATGACGACGCGCGGCGTGCACAAGCCCGGCGTGACCATGGTGACCAGCCGCATGCTCGGCGCCTTCCGCGACGATGCCTC
>JBKJNV010000118.1:0-2852 GCA_046593435.1 Roseomonas sp. | reverse complement strand
ATCCTGCTGGGCACGGTTGAAGCGGTGGATCTCGTCGCAGAACAGCAGCGTGCCGGTCCCCGCCGCGCGCGCCTTGCGGGCATCCTCGAAGACGCGCCGGAGTTCGGCGACACCACTCTGGATCGCGGAGATGGCGACGAAGTGACGGCCGCTCTGCTGTGCCAGCAGCCGCGCGATGGTGGTCTTCCCGGTCCCCGGCGGCCCCCACAGGATGATCGAGGTCACTGCGCCGGCCGCGACCATGCGCCCCAGCGGCGCCCCGGGGCCGAGCAGATGCGCCTGGCCCACCACCTCAGCCAGGGTGGCCGGGCGGACACGATCGGCGAGGGGGCGGGGCGAGGTCATCGAATACCGAACATGGGCGTTCCGCACGCCAAGCGCCACGCTTCGGCGGGCATGTTCAGCCGAGCAGCGCCGCGATCTCGGCCCGCAGTTCGGGCATGCCCGCGCCGGTCTCGCTGCTGGTGGTCAGCACCAGCGGGTGCGCCGCGATGTGCTTACGCGCGATCGCCTCCGCCTCGGCCTGCCGGGCGGCCAGGCGGGCGGGCTTCGCGTCATCCGCCTTGGTGATGACGATCTGGAAGGTGACCGCCGCCTCATCGAGCAGCCTCATCGCGGCATTGTCGGCCGCCTTGGTCTCAACCCGTGCATCGAGCAGCAGGAACACGCGGCGCAAGGTCGGGCGGCCGCGAAGAAAGCCGAACATCAGCCCCTGCCAATCGGCCTTCACGCTTTTGGCGGCCTGCGCGTAGCCATAGCCGGGCATGTCCACCAGGGTCATGCGTTCGCCCAGGTCGAAGAAGTTCAGCTGCCGTGTGCGTCCGGGCGTGTTGGACACGCGCGCGAGCGCATTCTGCCCGGTCAGCGCATTGACCAGCGACGACTTGCCCACGTTCGACCGGCCGCAGAAGGCGATCTCCAGCTTGTCGGTGGGGGGCAGCTGGTCAAGCTTCTGGGCGGCGTAGAAGAAGGTGCAGGGCCGGGCGAACAACAACCGCCCGGCCTCGATCAGCGCCGCGCGCTCGCCGTCGTCGCGCGCCTCCGACAGCCCACCCGCGGGAAGGGGCGCGCTCACCCCTTCTTCGCCACGGCCACGTTCTTCCTCTGGGCCATGCGATCAGCCAGTTCCCGCCGCGTGATCCAAGCCTGCTGCGCGATGGAGAGCAGGTTGTTCCAGGTCCAATACACCACCAGGCCAGCCGGCATCGACGCCAGCATGAAGGTGAACAGGATCGGCATATAGGTGAACAGCTTGGCCTGGATCGGATCGGTCGGCTGCGGGTTCAGCTTCTGCTGCACATACATCGTCACGCCCATGAACAGGGCCCAAGCCGGCAGATGCAAGAAGGTCGAGAGCTGCGTGGGGTCGTACGGCAGCAAGCCGAACAGGTTGAACAGGTTGGTCGGGTCTGGCGCCGAAAGGTCCCGGATCCAGCCGATGAAGGGGGCCTGCCGCATCTCGATGGTGACGAACAACACCTTGTAGAGCGCGAAGAAAACAGGAATCTGAATCAAGATCGGCAGACAGCCGGAGACGGGATTGATCTTCTCCGCCTTGTACAGCGCCATCATCTCCGCCTGGACCTTGCGCGGGTCGTCAGGGTGGCGCTCCTTGATTTCCTGCAGCTTCGGACCGACCATCTTCATCTTGGCCATCGACTTGTAGGCCTTGTTCTGCAGCGGGAAGAACAGGATCTTGATGCCGAGCGTGAAGACCATAATGGCAACGCCGAAATTGCCGAACAGGGTGAACAGATAATCGATGGCGTAGAAGAAGGGCTTGGTCAGGAAGTAGAACCAGCCGAAATCGACCGCCTTGTCGAAATCGGTAATGCCCAGCGTGCGTTCATACAGGTCGAGAACGGCCACTTCCTTGGCACCCGCGAACAGGCGGGTGGCAATGCCCGCGCTCGCGCCGGCTGCCACATCCTGCGGGGCCGCGGCGGCGAGGTCCGCCTGCCAGCGATCGCGGCCGCCTTCGGAGACATGGCGGAAGGCGGTGCGCATGGCGGTGTCGCGCGCGGGGATCAGTGCGGCGAGCCAATACTTGTCCGTGATGCCAGCCCAGCCGCCCGCGCTGGAGGTGATCTCATAGGCGGGGTTGCCGGGGCGTTTGCCGGCTTCGGACTTGGCCGAGGAGTAGCTCCATTCCTGCAGCCGGCCATCGAGCACGCCGATGAAGCCCTCATGGAGGATGTAGAAGCCCGAGAGCTCGGGCGTCTGCTCGCGCCGGATGCGCGCCCAGGGCAGCACCTGGATCGGCGTCTCCGCATTGTTGCGGACGTTCTGCGCGACGGCGACCATGTAGTGCTGGTCGATGGTCAGCGCGATCGAGAAGACCTGCCCCTGGCCATTATCCCAGGTCAGTGTCACCGGGCTGTCGGGTGCCAGGCGCTGCGCGCTCGCCGTCCATTCCGTGTTGCCGTCAGGCACGCGGGTGCGGCCGTCGCCTGCACTCCAGCCCCATTGCGCGAAGTAGCCATGGGCGGATTCACGCGGGGCAAACAGCTGCACCAGCGGGGAGGTGGGCGAGAGCGTTTCCCGGTAGCCGTTCAGCTCCAGCGTATCGAGCATGGCGCCGCGCAGGTTCAGGCTGCCCTGCACGCGGGGACCCTGGACCTGGATGCGCGGCGCGGGGCCGCGGGGTGCGGCGGGTGCGGCGGCTTCGCCCGGGGGGCCGGCGGTCACGCTCTGGCCGGCAGCACTCGGGCCGGCTGTCGGCGGCAGGGGCACCGTCTGCGACTGCGGCGCCTGCGCCGTGGGCACCGGTGCGTTCGGCTTCACCAGCAGGTTGAAGGTCAGCAGGATGCCGATCGAAAGCGCGATCGCCAGAATGAGGTTCTTTTGGTCCA
>JBKJNV010000679.1:0-2630 GCA_046593435.1 Roseomonas sp. | reverse complement strand
ATGCCGGTGACAGGATGCCCGGTGCCGATCAGCCAGAGGGCGGCGAGCTTCAGCGGGAACAGCGACGCGATGGGGATCAGGAACAGCGCCAGCACCAAGCGCGGGTCCAGCCGCGGCACCAGCCGCTCGATCGCGGCGAAGACCGGAATGCGCGCGAGCAGGGTGCCGAGCGCGCGCGCCCAGCGCCAGATCGTCTCCTCCAGCAGAACAATCGCGAAAGCCGCGATCAGCAGCAGGGTCCGGACCATGTCGCGAAGCCTAAAGCATCATCCGGTCAAACGGAATCGTTTGGTCGGATGATGCTCGAAAAACAATTAGCTGGAGTGTGTGGAGTGAGCCCTTGCGAACGGGACGTGTTTTAGGGTGTTCCGCGCAGCGCCGCCAGCATCCCGGCACCGGCCGCGGCGAAGCGGTCCACGATGCGCGCGCCATGCGCCGGGTTGGCGCTGCGCGGGTCCCGGGCCTGCACGCCGCCATCGGCGATTTCGCCCACCGTGATGGGGACCGCGAACTCCACCCCCTCGCAGGCGACGGTGCCGAAGCCGGTGATCGGCAGGCCGAGGAAGGGCGGCGAGGGCACGCGCGCACGCGCGGCGGCCGGGTCGCACAAGGCGGGCAGCAGGTGCATCGCGACCGATGCGATGGGGTCGCCGCCGTGGCCAAGGGCTTCGGGGGCGCCGCCCAGCTCGCGCTGCCAGGGGCCGGCGACCTTCCACAGATGTAGCGTGGCGATGATAACGCCGTGCCGGGCGCGGATGGCGCGTGCAGCCGCATCGACCGCGGCGATGGAACCGCCATGGCCATTGACGACCAGGATCCGGCGCGTGCCGGTGCGCAGGAAGGCTTCGGCTGACTGCTCCACGATGGCTTGCAGCACATCATTGGTGAGCGAGATGCCGCCCGCGACGCCGGCGAAAAAATCCTCCCCGCCATAGGGGATGGCGGGTGCCACCAGCGCGTCATCGCCGGCCTGCGCCGCGGCGTCCGCGATCTGCACGGCGATGGCCTCTGCCATCAGGTAGTCGCCCATGGGCAAAGCGGGGCCATGCGTCTCGGTGCTGCCCATCGGCAGCAGGACCGCAGCACCGGCCGAGAGGCGCCGCGCGACGGCTGGCGCGGTGAGGTGTGCGATGCGATGCGCGTTCATGCCAGGAGCTCCAGGGCGGCGCGCGACAGCGCCTGCACGCCCAATCCGATGCAGGCTTCGTCGGGCTGGTAATGTGCATTGTGCAGCCGGTCGTCGCGGCCTGGCGCGCCGGCGCCTATGCGCAGCTGGAAGGCGGGTGCGAGGGCTGCGAATTCGGAGAAATCCTCCGCACCCATGGAAGGTTCGCCCTCATGCACCACGTCGCCGAACTGCGCGCGGACGGCGGCGATGGCGGGGTTCAGGACACGCTCGTCATTGACCAAAGGCGGCACCTTGCGCCGGTAATCGATCGTGCAGGCCACGCGCATGCCCAGCGCGATGCCATCGGCGAGGCGGCGGATGGCGGCCTCGGCCGTGTCGCGCGCCTCGGCGTGCAGGGTGCGGACCGTGCCCTTCAGGTGCACCCGCTCGGGGATGATGTTGTAGGTGGTGCCCGCGTTGAACGCGCCGATGGTGACGACGGCGGGGTGCAGCGGCCGCACCTCGCGACTCACCACGGTCTGCACCTGGCCCACGAAGGCGGCCGCCGCCACGATGGGATCGACCGCGGCATAGGGGTGCGCGGCGTGGCCGGACTTGCCCTGGATGATGAGGTCGAAGCTGTCGGAGGCCGCGAGCGACGCCCCGCGCACATAGCCGAAGCTGCCGACCGGCATGTCCGGGTGATTGTGGAAGCCCAAGGCCATGTCGATGCCCTGCCCGGCGCCGTCGCGGATCATCGCCGCCGCCCCTTCGAGGATTTCTTCCGCCGGTTGGAAAATGAGCCGGATGGTGCCCGCGAAGTGCGGCGCGCGGTCGCGCAGGATGGCGGCCACGCCCAGCAGCGTGACGGTGTGGATGTCATGCCCGCAAGCGTGCATCTGGCCATCTGTATGGGAGGCGAAGGGCAGGCCGGTCTCCTCATGGATAGGCAGCGCGTCCATGTCGGCGCGAATCGCGAGGGTGGGGCCAGGGCGCCCGCCTTCGATGGTGCCGACCACGCCGGTGCCGCCGATGCCTGTTTGGTGCGCAATGCCAAGACGCGCGAGTTCAGTGGCGACGATGCCCGCAGTGCGTGTCTCCTGGAAGGCGAGTTCGGGATGGCTGTGGATGCTGCGTCGCAGTGCGACGAGATGCGGCTCCATCACGGAAACCGCGTCCCGCAAGGCGGATTGCGGGTCATTGGGCAGCATGGCGGTGTCTCCGGACCTTGGGTGCGCAACATTAGTGCACCCAGCTTAGGTGAAGATGGCTTCATGACAATGCTAACGGCTTGCTAGCGCATGAAATGCCATGCAATACCCGATCAACGCCTCCGGGAGGGTTGAGTTTGGTGCGGTTGGGTGCCGGCTTTGTGCGACGTCGTGGCGTGATCGCGGGGCTCAGCGCCTTCGCGGCTCTCGGCATGCCCGCGCTTGCGCAGAGTTGGCCGTCGCAGCCGATCCGCCTGATCGTGCCCTTCGCACCTGGCGGGACGACAGACCTGGTCGCGCGGCTGGTGGGC
>JBKJNV010000660.1:0-4015 GCA_046593435.1 Roseomonas sp. | reverse complement strand
TGTTCGACCAGTTCGCACCGCGCTTCGATGGTGAACTCTCCGCCCTGGGATACGCGACGCCCGCGGCACTGGCCAAGATGATCGCGGCCGCGGGCGTGACCCCGGCCCGCGCGCTGGAGGTGGCGGACCTCGGCTGCGGTACCGGGCTGTCAGGCGTTGCTCTCGCACCCTTCGCGCGGCGGATGGTGGGCGTGGACCTCTCGGCGGGGATGCTGGCGCAGGCGGCGCGGCGGGGCCTCTATGACACGCTGGAGGAAGCCGATCTGCTCGACTGGCTGCCCGCGCACCCGGTCCGCTTCGACCTGGTGGTGGCGGCCGATGTGCTGAACTACCTGGGCGACCTCGCCCCCGCGCTCACCGGCATCGCGGGCGCCCTGCGGCCGGGCGGCTTCGTGGCGTTTTCGATCGAGACCGGCGATGTCACCCCCTTCGCGCTCGGCGAGGGGATGCGCTATCGCCACGCGCCGGCGCATGTGGCCGCGCTGCTCGGCGCCGCGGGGCTGCGCGTGGAAGGCACACGCACCGTGGTACTGCGGCAGGAGAAGGGCGCGCCGGTGGACGGCACGCTATTTCTCACGCGCCGCTGAGACCTGGTCGCGGCGCCACGCCCAGCAGCGCCGCGAGTGTCGCGGCATCGAGCGGCATCAGCCCGCCCGCCACATCCGGCCCATTGCCTGCCTCGCCCAGGGCGAGCTTGCCGGCGGCAGCGGCCGCCAGCACACCGCCCAGGCGCCGCGCGATGTCCAGCCGCGTGGGGATCATGTGTCGCGCGCCCAGGGCGGCGAAACCCTGCGCCATGTCGGCCGCCTCGCCAGGGTCCATCCCGGCCGGAATAACGGCGACGATCTGGGCATTCGCGGCCTGGGCCAGGCCCGCGAGGATTGCCGCCTGCGCCGGGTCCAGCGGGTCGCACCCGGCGGTGTCGATCAGCGCCGGCTGCCCCTCCGGCCGCCGCGCGAGCGCCTTGGCCAGGGTCGCGGCATTGGGTGCCAACGCCAGCGTCAGGCCCAGCAGGCGGGTGAAGGCGGCGAGTTGTTCGGCGGCACCCGCGCGCTTGCCATCGGTGGTGAGGATCAGCGGCGCCTGGCCCGCCAGGACGCAGCGCGCGGCGAGCTTCGCGCAGGTGAGCGTCTTGCCCGCACCGGGGGGGCCTGCCAGCAGCAGCGGCCGGGCGGCGCCATCGGGAGGGGGGGCGAAGTCCAGGTGCTGTGCCAGGCGCTGCTCGACCCCGGGGCCGGACAGGCGCTCGGCGAGCCATGGCGGCAGGTTGTGGAATGCCAGTGGGCCTGGTGCTGCGGATGCGGGGGCGGGCGCATCGGGTAGGATCAGCACCGGCTCATCGGGTTCGAGTGCGACCGTCACCTCCACGCCGCCGGCGTTGCGGCGCGTGGCGAGGATCACCGCGCCATCGCCGAGTTCGGCGCGGATCGCGGCCATCGCGTCGGCCAGCAGCACGCCACGGAACTGCTTCATCTGCATCAGGGGTTCTCTCAAAGGCTGGCAATGGTGCGGATGCGGGCGCGGGCGTGGATCTCGTTCTGCGCGAGCACGACGGTCGCCGGGCGGAAGCGTTCGACGATGGCGCGCACATGGGCGCGAATGCCGCCCGAGCAGACCAGCACCGGCTGTTCGCCCGACGCTGCCGCCGCATCGAACACATCACGCAGGCGTTGCATGAATTCGCCCAGGCGCGAGGGCGCCATGGCGAGCAGGCGTTCATCGGGCGGGCCGGTCAGGGCTTCTGCGAAGGCGGTCTCCCACTCCACGCTGAGCGTGATCATCGGGACGTAGCCCTGCGGGCCGCGTGCGGCGTCGGTGATCTGGCGCGCGAGGCGGGCGCGGACAATGGCGGTGATGGCGGGGACTGCGCGCGCGCCGCCGGCGCAAGCCTCCTGGATGCCCTCCAGCACGGTGGGCAGGTCGCGGATGGAGACGCGCTCGGCGAGCAGGGATTGCAGCAGGCGCTGCACGCCGCCCACGCTGATCTGGGCGGGCACCAGGTCGGCCACCAGCTTGTGCTGTTCGCGCGGCATGTCGTCGAGCAGCTTCTGCGTCTCGGCGAAGGAGAGCAGTTCGGCCATGTTCTCGCGCACGATCTCGGTCAGGTGCGTGGCCACGACGCCGGCGCAGTCCACCACGGTGGCACCGCGCGCCAGCGCATCCTCGCGGTGCAACTCCTCGATCCAGAGCGCGGGTAGGCCGAAGCTGGGCTCGGTGGTGCGGTGGCCGGGCAGGTCGGGCGTGGCGCCGGAGGGGTCGATGGCGAGCAGCATCGGCGGGCGCAGCTGGCCACGCCCGGCTTCGACTTCCTTGAGGCGGATCACGTAGGTATCGGGCGGCAGTTGCAGATTATCCTGCACGCGCACGGAGGGGAGAACAAAACCCATCTCCTGCGCGATGGCGCGGCGGAGACCCTTGATTTGTTCGGTCAGGCGCGGCGCCTCGCCGGCAGCGAGCGAGAGCAACCCGTAGCCGAGTTCCAGGCGCAGCAGGTCGATGCGCATGGCCTCCGACAGCGGCGCCTCCCCTGTGCTCGCGGGCGGTGGAGCGTCGCGGGCGATGGCCTCGGATTCATCGCTCGCGCGGCGCTGCCACGCAATATAGCCGGCGAGGCCCGCGAGGCCGAGGAAGGGCAGCAACGGCATACCCGGCAGCAGCCCCATCAGCGCGGAACCGCCGCCCGCCAGCGCCATGGGCTTCCACCCCGCACCCAGCTGGCCGACCAGCGCCTTGTCCGGGCTGCCTTCGCCGCTGCCCTTGGTGACGACGATGCCGGCCGCGACCGAGACCAGCAGCGCGGGGATCTGGCTGACGAGACCATCGCCCACGGTGAGGAAGGTGAAGGTCGAGACCGCGTCGCCGAAGCTCATCCCCTGGCGCGCGACGCCGATGGCGATGCCGCCGATCAGGTTGATGACCGTGATGATGAGGCCTGCGATGGCGTCCCCGCGGACGAATTTCGCGGCACCATCCATGGAGCCGTAGAAGCCCGTCTCCTCCTCCAGCTCGCGTCGGCGGCGCCGGGCCTCGTCCTCATTGCACAGCCCGGCGGAGAGATCCGCGTCGATCGCCATCTGCTTGCCCGGCATGGCATCGAGGCTGAAGCGTGCGGCGACTTCGGCGATGCGGCCCGAGCCCTTGGACACGACCATGAAGTTCACGACCAGCAGGATGGCGAAGACGATGAAGCCCACCACCACGTCCCCGCCCATGAGGAACCCACCGAAGGCGGAGACGACATGCCCTGCCGCCTGGGGCCCCTCATGGCCGTGGGTGAGAATGGTGCGCGTGGTCGCGACGTTGAGTGCGAGGCGCAGCAGCGTGGTCAGCAGCAGCAGCGTGGGGAAGGAGGTGAAGTCCAGCGGGCGCTTGAGGAACAGCGCCGTCATCAGCACCAGCACCGAGATGGTGATGGAGAAGGCGAGGCCGAGGTCGAGCAGGACCACCGGCAGCGGCACGACCAGCACCACAAGCAATGCCGCGACACCGAGCGCGAGTGCGACGTCGCTGCCCGGACTCATCCGGCCAACCCAGCCGGGTAAGGCGATCGCGCCCATCTCAGCCGGCCGGGAGGTGTTCGGGCATGACCGTGCCCGGGGCCGGGGGGACGGCGACGCCGTGGGCGCGATATTCCTGCAATTTGTTGCGCAGCGTGCGGATCGAGATGCCGAGTAATTCCGCGGCGCGCGTGCGGTTGCCCAGGCAATGGCTCAGCGTCTCGATGATGAGTTCGCGCTCAACATCCTCCATCCGGCGACCGACCAACGCGGTCACCGGCTTTTGTGCCGGGCGGGGCAGGGCTATGGCGGCCGGTGTCAGTGCGGGCGCGATGGAGGCTTGGGCGCGGGGCTCGAAGCTGGACAGCTCGATCGCTTCGGCGCCAATCACCTCGCCTTCGGCGAGCAGGACGGCGCGATGGATGGTATTCTCCAGCTCGCGCACATTGCCCGGCCAGTCATGGGCCAGCAGCATCGCCCGCGCCTCGGGCGTGAAGCCGCGCCGGGGCAGGCCGTTG
>JBKJNV010000241.1:0-3344 GCA_046593435.1 Roseomonas sp. | reverse complement strand
AAGCATGTACCAAAAGACCGTCTCGCGGCGCATGCTGCAAATGGTCCAGATGATCAATACGCAGCAGACTGCGCATGTCGGTGCCACCGGCGTGACCTGCTACACCTGCCACCGTGGCCAGGCGGTTCCGGCAGAGGTGTGGTCCGAGACGCCGAACACCGCGACCACCGCGCTAGGCGGCCAGGCGGCCGGGCAGAACCGCCCGATGCCGCGCACCGGGCAGTCCTCGCTGCCCTATGACAGCTTTACGCCATTCCTGCTCGGCGACGCGCCGATCCGGGTGATCGACCAGGTGTCGCGCTCTTCGCCGACAGCGGCATCGATCCAGCAGACCGAGTGGACCTATGGGCTGATGATGCACATGTCGACCGGGCTCGGCGTGAACTGCACCTTCTGCCACAACAGCCGCGCCTTTTCGGACTGGGAGCAGAGTCAGCCGCAGCGGGTTGTCGCCTGGCACGGTATCCGCATGACCCGGGTGATCAACGCCGAGTACATCAACCCCCTTCAGCCGAACTTCCCGCCGCACCGGCTGGGCCCGGCAGGCGACCCGCTGAAGGTGAATTGCGCGACCTGCCACCAGGGCGTGAACCGGCCGCTGAACGGGGCGCAGATGCTGCGCGACTACCCCGAGCTGATGCCGCCCGCGCCCGAGCGCCGTGCCGACGTGACGCCTCGATAGCGGCACCGACCTGCGAACCGGCGAAGGCGCTTCTCCGCAAGGGGAGGCGCCTTTTCCACATCCCGTTCCCGCCGCCCCGCCAACTGCCCGGTTGACCAATGCCGCGGTCGCGCCGGAAGCTGCGCGCGATGCAGCAGGAGCGCAGCGCCTTGTCCCACCTGACCCCGACCAATTCGGCGATCGTGGCCGCCTATGCCGAAGCCACGCCGGGCTCGGCGGCGTTGCACCGCGCGGCCTCCGCCGTCCTGCCCAGTGGCATCGTCCATGACAGCCGCCACACCGACCCCTACCCGATCTACTCGACGCGGGCTTTGGGCGCGCGCAAATGGGACGTGGATGGGCGTGAGATGGTCGATTTCTACGGCGGCCACGGCTCGCTCATCCTGGGCCATTGCCATCCGACCGTCACCGAGGCGGTGCGGGCGCAGATCGGGTTGGGGACGCATTTCGGCACCTGCCACGCGCTGGAAATCGCCTGGGCCGAGCTGATCCAGCAAACGGTGCCCTGCGCCGAGCGGGTGCGCTTCACCTCCTCTGGTACCGAAGCGACGCACATGGCGGTGCGCCTGGCGCGCGCCTATACGGGCCGGCCGAAGATCATGCGCTTCCAGCGCCATTTCCATGGCTGGCATGACCATATGGCCTTCGGCGTCGATGGCCATTTCGACGGCTCTCCCACACCGGGCGTCCTGCCCGAGGTGGCGGCAGAGATCGTGCTGCTGCCCATCGGCGACCTCGACGCCGTGGAGCGTGCCTTCGCGCAGGATGACGGCATCGCCGCCGTGATCCTGGAGCCGACAGGGGCCTCAACCGGGATGGTGCCGGTGAGCGCTGAATTCCTCCGCGGGCTGCGCGCCGTGACCCTCCGCCACGGCGCGGTGCTGATCTTCGATGAGGTCGTAACCGGCTTCCGCGTCGCACCGGGTGGCGCACAGCAGCTCACGGGCGTGACGCCGGACCTGTGCACGCTGGCGAAGATCGTCGCCGGCGGCATGCCGGGCGGTGCGGTCGCCGGCCGCAAGGACATCATCGACTGGCTCGATTTCGACATCGCCGCCGACCGCAAGCGCGAGAAGATCAAGCACCAGGGCACCTACAACGCGAACCCCGTCTCGGCGAGCGCGGGGATCGCAGCACTCACGCTGATCCGCGATACCGATGTCTGCGCGCGGGCCAATGCCGCGGCCGCGGCGATGCGCGACGCCTTCAACCAGGTCCTTGCGGATGAGGGTGTGCCCTGGGCGGTCTATGGCGACCATTCGGTGCTGCACTTTTTCACCAACCCCAAGGGTCTCCAGATCGACCCCGTGGCGTGGGATGCGAATGCGCAGACAGCGTCGATCTTCACCGCCGATCCGCGCAAGACGCTGATGAGCAAGCTCTACCTTGCCCTGGTTGTGGCGGGGATGGACCCGAAGGGCGCGCGGGGGGCAATCGTCTCCGCCGTGCATGGCCCGGCCGAGATCGCCTGGGCCACCGAAAGTTGGCGGCGCGCGCTGCGCATGCTCAAGGCGGAAGGTGAACTGGCGCATTGAGCTGCGCGAGCAGGCGCGCGGGACGGAAGCGGTGTAGCCTGGGCGGATGACGTTCCTCGGCCCAACCCTCGCCCGCCGGCACTGATCGGGCCGTGCAGTTCCTCGCCAATTGCCTGCATGACCTGGCGGCCCTCGGGCCCGGCGGCATCTGGGCGCTGATGGGCGCGCTGTTCGTCGCGGGCCTCGCCGGTGGTGCCACGCATTGTGCCGGCATGTGCGCGCCCTTCGTCCTGGCGCAATGCGCAAGCGGCGCCGAGCGCCATGCCGGGGGCGGGATCCTCGCGCGGCTATCGGGTGCTGCAGTGCTGCCCTACCAGGCCGGGCGGCTGATCGGGTACAGCCTGCTCGGTGGCCTGGCCGGCATGGGGGCAGGGCTCGCCACCGGGCGCTGGCGCGTGCTGCTCGCGGCGCTGCTGCTGGCGGCGGCGGCCCTGATGCTGGTCCAGGCGGTGCGCGGCACCGGGCTGCGCATCCCGGCCCCACGCCTGCCTGCCTTCATCCAGGCGCGGGTCGGGGCGCTGCTCGACAACCCCACGGGCTGGCGCGGCGTGCTGCTCGGCCTGCTGCTGAGCGCGCTGCCCTGCGGCCTGCTCTATGCCGCGCTGGTGGCCGCCGCGGGGTCCGGCAGCGCGCTGGGCGGCGCGCTTGGCATGGCGGCCTTCGCGGCCGGGACGGTGCCCGGTCTGGTTGCCGTGGCGCTGCTGGGGCGGCTATTCGCGCGGCGCTTTGGCACGGCGCTGGGGCGGATCTCCGCCGCGCTGTTCGCGCTGAACGCCGTGGTCCTCGCCGTAATCGCCTACGGCATGCTGGGCTGATCGACCAGGTCGCGATAGGCGTGCCAGGTGGCGTGGCCGATCAGCGGCATCGCCACGGCAAGACCCAGGAAGAACGGCACCAGCGCAAAGCCGGTGAACACCACGATCAACCCGGCCCAGAGCAGCATCGGCCGCGGGTTCTCTACCACCGCCCGGATGGAGGTGGTGATCGCCTCCAGCGCGCTCACCGGCTGGTCGACCAGCATGGGGATCGAGATGGCCGAGATCGCGAAGGCCGCCGAGGCGAGGACGAAGCCGAAGCCCGTGCCGACGAGCAGGAAGGGCAGCAGCATCGGCGATTGCAGCATCGCG
>JBKJNV010000357.1:0-5179 GCA_046593435.1 Roseomonas sp. | reverse complement strand
CGCGGCCGCGGTATCGGCGACATCATCCGCGCAGACCCAACCGCCGATCAAGATCGGCATCCTCGTGGCCCTCGAAGGCGCCTTTGCGGCTGGTGGCGCCGATGGCGTGCGCAATGTCGAACTGGCATTGCGGCAGGTCCGGCAGACCGCCGGCGGCCGGCGGATCGAGACGATCGTCGCACCCTCCGACACGCGGCCTGACACGGCGGTGCGCCAGGCGCGCAAGCTCATCGAGCAGGACCAGGTGGACTTCATTATCGGGCCACTGTCGGGCTCCGAAGGCATCGCCATGCGCGACTATGCCAAGACGATCCCGACCAAGACCGTGATCAACGGGATTTCCGGCGCGCTGGAGACGACTTGGGTCGATCCCGCCCCCAACTTCTTCCGCTTCAACCTCGATGGGGCGCAGTGGGGCGCGGGTCTGGGCACCTATGCCGTGCGGACCAAGAACTACCGCCGTGTCGCGTCGGTCTCGGCCGATTATTCCTTCGGCTACACGAATTTCCTCGGCTTCGCGGTGGATTTCTGCCGCTCGGGCGGCACCATCGTGCAGCGCCTGTGGGTGCCGCTCGGCGCCGCGGATTTCGGCGGGGTCATCGCCCAGCTTCCCGACAACATCGACGCCATCTACCTCGGCCTGGGCGGCACGGACGCGATCAACTTCCTCAACCAGTGGCAGCAGGCCGGCGCTGGCACCAAGATCATCGGCGGCACGATCATGGCCGACCAGACGGTGCTGACCTCGCGCGGGCGGGCCCGCAACGCGCTGATCGGCGCCCTGACCTCCGGCCCGCTCTCCGAGGACAACCCCGATGCCGCCTGGCGCGACTATGTTCGCGCCTACCAGGAGGGCTTCCCGGCCGCCCAGCGCTTCGCGAGCCCCTCGCTGTTCGGTGTCGGCTACTACATCGCCACCCTGGCCGCCATCGCCGGGCTGAATGCGGTGAACGGCGACCTCAGCGATGGCCAGCAGAAGTTCCGCGCCGCGCTCTCCGCGCTGCGTCTTGCCAGCCCGCTTGGCGAGATCACGCTCAATGAGAACCGCCAGGCCACCGGCACGGTCTTCGTGAACGAGGTCGCGGAAGGACCGGGCGGGACCCTGGTCAATAAGATGGTCGCGAAGACCGATGGCGTCACGCAGACCCTGGGTATGACGGCCGCGCAATTCCGCGCCATGGGCCTGCCCTCGCGTACGACGCCAAGCGACTGCGCCGCACTCGCCCGCCTGTGAACGGAGCGGGCACCGCCCACCCGATGAACGCCAACCGCAGCGCGCCGGCACTTTCTAGCCGGCGGCTGCGATCGGTCGCCCGTCATCTTGATGCGTTGCCTGCGATCGAGCGGACATGACCGAATTTGCGCGTCGCAACCCCATCTGGTCGCTGGTTATCGTCCTTCTTGCCGCAGTGTTCCTCTGGCTGATCCTGGCGCCGTGGAGCCCGGGGCTGGAGGAGACGCTGGGCCGCAAGCGCGTCTTCCTCAACGCCATCTTCGGCGGACTGACGCTTGGCGCGCTGTATTTCCTCGTCGCGTCCGGCTTCACGTTGATCTTCGGCCTGATGCGCAACGTCAATCTCGCGCATGGCTCGCTCTATCTGTTCGGCGGCTATCTCGGCTTCACGATCTCGACGTTCACCGACCAATGGCTTCTGACCTTTCCCGTGGTGTTCGTCCTGGTCGCGCTGCTGGGGCTGCTGATGCAGCACCAGGTGTTCCAGCGCATGCAGGGCGAGGAATTGCGCCAGACCATGGTGACGATCGGGCTGTCGGTCGTGCTCGCCGATCTCATGCTGTGGATCTGGGGCGGCCAATCCTACACGATCCAGTCGCCAGACTGGCTGTCTGGACCGGCGACCCTGCCGATCGTCGCCGGCGTCGGCCGCAATGGGGAGCCGATCTACATGCGCTTTCCGCAGGTGCGCATCGCCATCCTGGTCGCCGCGATCGTGATCGGCGTGGCGATGTGGATCGTGCTGAACCGCACGCGGCTGGGCATGCTCATCCGCGCCGGCGTGGACGACCGTGAGATGCTGACCGCGTCGGGCGTGCGCATCAACTACGTCTTCCTCGCCGTCTTTGGCTTCGGGGCTGGCCTGGCGGGGATCGCGGGCATGGTTGGCGGCACCTTCCAGTCGCTCTCGCCCGGCGAGGATACGCGGTTTCTCCTGGCGAGCCTTGTCGTGGTCATCGTGGGCGGGATGGGTTCGATCCCCGGCGCGGCCATCGGCGCCCTGATCATCGGGCTGGTCGAGCAGATCGGCCTCGTCTACGCGCCGACCTATTCGGTCGTCTTCACCTTCCTGATCATGGCCGCGGTGCTCGCCTTCCGCCCACAGGGCTTGCTCGGGGCCGGGCGTTGACAGGGCCGGCGGCATGGCGTTGAGCGATCAGG
Source organism: Roseomonas sp. (assembly GCA_046593435.1). Classification (GTDB taxonomy): domain Bacteria; phylum Pseudomonadota; class Alphaproteobacteria; order Acetobacterales; family Acetobacteraceae; genus Plastoroseomonas. The sequence goes on along the minus strand of JBKJNV010000357.1, from coordinate 2,784 downwards.
CCGACAAGCCGATGGCGCAGCCCAGCACCCCGTTCGGCGTGTTCTCGCGCGTTCCGGGTGCCTGGTGGGCAACGGGCTTCCTGCTGCTGATCATGCCGCTCATCGCCGGCAATTTCTGGCTGTACCAGGTCTTCGGCTGGTCGTTCTGTCTGGGGATCATCGCGCTCTCGCTGATGTTCCTCGCCGGCTATGGCGGCATGGTCAGCCTGATCCAGATGACCGTCGCGGTGCTCGCGGGATACGTGGTCGCGATCCTTGGGTCCTCGGGCGTCGAGCAGATCAGCCTCGGCCTGGCCTGGTGGCTCTATGTGCCACTCGCCATCCTCATCGCCACCGCCTTCGCGACCTTCGTTGGCGCGCTGGCGGTGCGGACGGAGGGCATCTACACGATCATGATCACCCTCGCGATCGCCAGTGCCTTCTTCTACTTCACCCGGCAGAACTACGGCATCTTCAACGGCTATAGCGGCTTCAACCTGGTGGTGCCGCCGCGGCTTTTCGGGGTGGATTGGCGGCAGGCGACGCCCTTCTACTATCTCTCGCTCGGCGGCGCGGCGATCTGCTACGCGGCGGTCGCGTATGTATCGCGCTCGCCCTTCGGCCTGGCGCTGCAAGGCGTTCGGGACAATCCGCGTCGCATGGCCTCGCTGGGCTTCAATGTCACCGCGCACCGTATTGCCGCGTATGCGTTTGCAGGCGTGATCGCATCGATCGGCGGCATCCTGCTGGTCTGGCAGACCTCCCAGGTCGCGCCCTTCTCGGGTGGCATATCGGCGGTGATCGATATCCTGATCATCGCCGTGGTCGGTGGCATCCGCCGGCCAATCGGCGCCTTCATCGGCGCCTTCATCTTCGTGCTGCTGTCGACCTTCAGCCCCGACGTGCTGTCCGCCTTCGGGCTGTCCAACGAGCGCTTCAAGCTGGTGATCGGCCTCGGCTTCCTCGCGGTTGTCTTCTTCTCGCCCGATGGCGCGCTCGGCCTGTGGGAACGCTGGCGCGCGCGGCGGCGCGGCGCGGTCGATCCCCTGACCGGGAAAGCCCTGAGCGGGAAGGCCATGGCTGGGGGCGGTCCATGACAGTGGCCGACCCGGTCCGCGGGAGCGCCAGCGCGGCAGACCGGTTGGGCGCGATGACGACCGGCAGCGCGCTTGAACTGCGCGGCGTCACCAAGCTGTTCGGCGCGCTGGCCGCGATCTCCGACGTGACGATGACGGTCGCGCCGGGCGAACGGCGGGCGGTGCTCGGGTCCAATGGTGCCGGCAAGACCACGCTGTTCAACTGCGTGACCGGCGACTTTCTGGCGACCTCCGGGACGATCCGGCTATTCGGCGAGGATGTGACGCGCTTTCCCGCCCATGAGCGCATCCGCCGGGGACTTCGGCGCACGTACCAGATTTCGCTCCTGTTCGGCGGGCTCAGTGTCGCCGACAACGTCTACCTCGCCTGTCGTGGCGTGAACCGCAATCGCTTCTCGCTGCTGCGTCCTCGCTACGGCGACCCGCTGGTGACGCGCTCGGAAGAACTGATCGAGGCCGTGCACCTGACGGCGTCGCGCGGCCGGCTTGTCAGCGAACTCAGCTACGGCCAGCAGAGGCAGCTCGAGATCGCACTGGCGCTGGCCGGCGCGCCGCGGCTCATCCTTCTCGACGAACCGGCCGCCGGCCTGTCACCGACTGAACGCGCCGAGCTCGTCGCGATCCTTGGCAGCCTGCCGGCCCATATCGGCTTCATCATCATCGAGCACGACATGGACGTCGCGCTGCGGGTCGCGACGCGGGTGACCATGCTGCACAACGGCCGCGTCTTCAAGGAAGGCACGCCCGCCGAGATCGAGGAAGATCCCGAGGTGCAGGAACTCTATCTCGGCGACGGGACGCATGCCCATGGCTGAGCGTGCTGCGCCCGCCGCCCTGGAGGTCCGCGGCCTCAACGTCTTCTACGGCGCCAGCCATGCGTTGCAGGGTGTCGATCTGCGCCTCGATCGCGGGGTGCTCTCGGTGGTCGGCCGCAACGGCATGGGCAAGACCACGCTGTGCAAGGCGATCATGGGTCTGGTGCCGGTCGGCGCGGGGTCGATCACCTTCAAGGGCAAGCCGCTGGTCGGCCTCACCCCGGCCGAGATCGCGCGGCTGGGCGTGGGCTATGTGCCGCAGGGACGCCGGCTGTGGCGCTCGCTCACCGTCCACGAGCATCTGCAGCTGGTGGCGCGCAGCGGTGGCGCCTGGTCCATCGAGCGCATCTACACGACCTTCCCGCGCCTGGCCGAACGGCGTGGCAATGGTGGCGCCCAGCTGTCGGGTGGCGAGCAGCAGATGCTCGCGATCAGCCGCGCGCTGCTCATGAACCCGCAGCTCCTCGTCATGGATGAGCCGACCGAGGGCCTCGCGCCCGTCATCGTCGCACAGGTCCAGGAGATGCTGGTCCGCCTCGCCCAGGAAGGCGACATCGACGTTCTGGTCATCGAGCAGAATATCGGCGTTGCCTGCGCCATCGCCGATACCGTGGCCATCATGGTCAATGGTCGGATCAACCGCGCCGCTCCGGCGCGCGAGCTTGCCGCCGACCGCGACCTCCAGCAACGCCTGCTCGGCGTGGGGCGGCACGCCCATGACGAGACGCCCTCGGTGGCCGGTGCGCCCGCGACGACCATCGGGGCCGAGGCTGAACCCAAGGCGCCGGGCGGGCCGACCCGCGTCTACATGTCGAACCCGCTGCCGCCGACGCGCTGGTCCAAGCCCGCAGCGGTCGCAACGATCGAGCGCAACGCAAGGGTGCTCACCGTCC
>JBKJNV010000309.1:0-15814 GCA_046593435.1 Roseomonas sp. | reverse complement strand
CACCGATCCGGTCTCCGGATCGATCTCGACCTCCGCGACGTGGCAGCCATTCGGGAACGTCACGAGGTCGAGCGGGTCGTCGACCTCCGCGTCGATGCTCTCGCCTGCCTCGGCGGCGGCGGTCGCGACCTCAAGCAGACCGACGCCGCGTGCCTCCCCGGGGACAGCGAAGCGCCCATCGCGGAACTCGATCGCGGCCTCGTCGGTCTGCAGCAGCTGCGCCGCGAGCGGGCGTGCCTTCGCGAGCACCGCATTCATCGCCATGACCAGCGCCGCACCGCCGACATGGAGCGAGCGCGCCCCGCCATGGCCCTTGCCGCGGGCGACGGTGCGCGTGTCCGCCTGGACCACCCGGAAGACGTCGAAGGGCAGGCCGAGATGATCCGCGGCGATCTGGGGAAAGCTGGTCTCGTGACCCTGCCCGTTCGACTGGACTCCTGTCGCGAGTACCACCTGGTCGTTCGCCTCGAACCGGACCGCCGCCCATTCGCCGGGCGGGCCGCGAGAGGTTTCAAGGAAGCAGGCGATGCCGAAGCCGCGCAGCATGCCGCGCGCCTCGGATGCGGCGCGCCGTCGTACGAAGCCATCGCGATCGGCGCGTTCGAGCACGGCTGACAGGTTTGCCACCGCGTTGCCACAGTCGATCGTCATGCCCATCGCGCTGCGATACGGAAACTCGCTGATCAGGTTCATCCGGCGAAGCTCGGCGGGGTCGCGCTTCATCTCGCGCGCCGCCAGGTCGATGAGGCGTTCGACGATGTAGTTGGCCTCGGGCTTGCCGGCACCGCGATAGGCGTCGACGGGCACGGTGTTGGTGAAGACACCGCGGGCCTCCATGGTCACCGCCGGGATCGCGTAGAACCCGCCCATCGCCGTGCCTGGCGCGTTGGTCGAACTGCCGGGTCCACTGGGCGAGAGATAGGCGCCGAGATTCGCGATGGTCCTGACATCGAGGCCGAGAATCAGTCCCTCCGCATCCAGCGCCATGCGGCACTCGGTGCGGTTGTCGCGGCCATGCGCGGTGGAGACGAAATCCTCCATCCACGTCGACGTCCAGCGCACCGGACGCCCCAGGCGCCGGGCCGCGACCAGGGCGAGGACATACTCCGGATAGACGAAGTTCTTCGGCCCGAAGCCTCCGCCGACATCCGGCGCCACGACGTCGATCTGCTCGGGCGGAATATGTAGGATGTGCCTGGCGAGCTGGTCGCGAATGCCGTGCACACCCTGGCCTGAAAGCTCCAGCAGGAATTTCCCGCTGGCGCCATCGTGGCGTGCGATGGCCGCTCGCGGTTCGAGCGGTGCTGCGGCGAGGCGGTTGTTTACAAGCGACAGCGCGACCGTTGTATGGGCCGCACCGAAGGCTGCCGCGACCTTGGCTTTGTCACCCTTCTGGAAAACGTAGGAGGTGTTGCCGGGCGCCTGCGGCCAAAGCTGCGGCGCATCGTCGGCGAGGGCCGCGGCGGCATCCGCAATAGCGGGGAGCGTTTCATAGACGACCTCGATCGCCTCAGCGGCGTCGCGCGCCTCAATGATGGAATCCGCGACGACGCAGGCGACGGGATCGCCGACGTGGCGAACCACGCCGTCGGCCAGGGCTGGGCGCGGCGGGATGATCATGGGAGAGACCGTCGCCACCTGCGCGACGCAAGGCAGGTCGCCGATACCCTCCGCCCTGAGGTCCGCGGCCTGCAAGATCAGCCTGACGCCCGGCAAGGCGGAGGCTGTGGCGGCGTCGAGCGAGACGATCCGCGCGTGGGCATGTGGCGAGCGCAGTATGTAGGCGTGCAGGGCGCCATCGGCTGGCTGATCATCTACGTATCGGCCGCGACCGCTCAGGAAGCGCTGGTCCTCCACGCGCCGCCTGGAGCGGCCGGTCTCGCCCTGCGGGGTCATGGCGGCATCATAGGGGTGTATGCGAAAGCAAGTCGCAGATCTCGGCGGTTTTCAATATCCAAATGCCTTTGCTGGAGTGACCTTCATGGTTGGGCGGCGAACGAAATCGGTGCGGCGCGCAGCGCCTCAGCAGCACGCGACCGCGCAGCTGTTTTTGACGGACGATACGCGCGTGAAGCTGTTCTGTCCTATGGCCTGTCATTGCCGCAGATCTTCTCACAGCCCCGGCGTTCACCAAATTGTCTGATCCTGGTTCACCACTCCATCGAGCCGCGCTGCCAAATGAGGGTGACCCGCGTTGCGCGCATAGTCTGCGGCATCGCGACCTTGAGCATCCCGGCGGCACGGATTGGAGCCACGCTCGATCAGGAGTTCAACGACTGCTTCATGCCCTGCGCCCGCAGCGACCATCAACGGCGTCACGCCGTCTGGTCCATGGAAAGGCGTGGGATCGCCGGCAGCCGGCAAAAGCTTCTTGAGCAGAGAAACTTCACCACGCTCCGCCGCCGCCAGCAGCTCCGCTTCTCTCGCGTTCGCCATGTCTCGGTGCTCCTTCCCTTCTCCTTCTCGGGTCAAACCGGGTCCAGCCTTGCGGCGCAGTACTTGAACCCGGGGATCTTCCCGTCGGGATCGAGATGAGGATCCGTCAGCAGGTTTGCTGCCGCCTCGCGGTAGGCGAAGGGCAGGAACGCAAGCCCCTCCGGCAGACCGGGATCGGCGCGCGCCAGCACCTCCACCGCGCCCCGCCGCGTGGACACCCGCAGCCGCTGGCCGCTCACAAGGCCCATGCGGCAAAGATCGGCCGGCGCAAGGGACACGGTCGGCACGGGTTGCAGCGCGTCGAGGACTTGCGCGCGACGGGTCATCGCACCGGTGTGCCAGTGTTCCAGTTCGCGCCCTGTGGTGAGCACGAAGGGATATTCGGCGTCGGGCATCTCGGCCGGGTCGGACAGGCCCGCCGGCACCAGCCGCGCGCGGCCCGATGTGGTTGGGAAGGTTTGGCGGAAGACGATCGCCTCGCCCGGCGCATCCGGCGTGAGGCAGGGATAGGTGACGCTGCTCTCGCGCTCGAGCCGGTCCCAGGTGATATTGGCAAGCGAGGGCATTGCCCGTGCCATCTCCTGGAAAACGTCGCGGGCGTGAGGGTAGTGCCAGTCGAGGCCGAGCCGCCGCGCGAGATCCACGATGATCCGCATGTCCTGCCGCGCCTCGCCCGGCGGCGAGACGGCGGCGCGGCCCATCTGCACCTGACGATTGGTGTTGGTGACCGTGCCGTCCTTCTCCGGCCAGGCAGCCGCCGGGAAAACAACATCCGCCAGTACTGCTGTCTCCGTGAGGAACAGGTCCTGGACAACGAGGTGGTCAAGGCGCGCGAGTGCCGCGCGGGCATGCGCGACGTCGGGGTCCGACATGGCGGGATTCTCACCCATGACGTACATGCCCCTGATCTGGCCACGCTCGGCAGCCTGCAGGATCTCCACCACCGTCAAGCCCGGCGCGGAATCAAGCTGCGTTCCCCAGAGCTCATCCAAGAATGCGCGGGCAACAGGGTCTTCGGTGCGTCGGTAGTCCGGGAGCATCATCGGTATCAGGCCGGCATCGGAGGCGCCCTGGACATTGTTTTGGCCGCGCAGCGGGTGCAGCCCTGCTCCCTCACGTCCGACCTGCCCGCAGAGCAGCGCCAGCGCGACCAGCGCGCGGGCATTGTCCGTGCCATGCACGGACTGACTGATACCCATTCCCCAGAGCGTCAGGGCGGACCGCGCCCCCGCATAGATGCGCGCGACGCGACGCACCTGCTCTGCCGGCACGCCGGAGAGTCGCTCCATCGCCTCCGGCGCGTAGGCCACCAGGTGCGCGCGTAGCTCCGCGAAGCCCTCCACCCGCGCCGCGACGAAAGCGGCATCGAACAGTTCCTCGACCATGATCACGTGCAGCACGGAGTTGAGCAGCGCTACATCCTGGCCAGGTGAGAAGCGAACCACCTCTGTCGCGAAGCGGTCGAGACCCGTGCCGCGCGGGTCCATCACGATCAGCTTCGCGCCGCGTGCCGTCGCATCCTTGAGGAAAGTCGCGGCGACAGGGTGGTTCTCCGTGGGACGCGCGCCGATCACCAGCAGCAGGTCGGCATCCGCCGCGGCGGTGAAGGGCGCGGTGACGGCACCGCTGCCGATGCCCTCCAGCAGGGCGACGACGCTGGAGGCGTGGCAAAGGCGGGTGCAGTGGTCCACGTTGTTCGTACCGAACCCCGCACGAACCAACTTCTGAAACAGATAGGCCTCCTCGTTCGAGCCCTTGGCACTGCCGAAGCCGGCCAGGGCGGACGGACCGGCGCCGTCCCGGATGCTGATAAGACCCTGCGCGGCGCGCGCCAGCGCCTCTTCCCAACTCGCCTCGCGAAAGCGGTGAAGGGCACGGTCGGGATCGAGGCAGTCAGCGGGGTCCTTTGCAGCGCCCTCCAAGCGGATCAACGGCATGGTCAGGCGGTCGGGGTGCGCGAGATAGTCGAAGCCAAAGCGTCCCTTGACGCAGAGGCGGCCTGCGTTCGCCGGCCCGTCCCGCCCGAGCACCTCTTCGATGCGGTTCTCGCGCACGCGAAATCCGACCTGGCAGCCGACGCCGCAATAGGGGCAGATGCTTGCCACTTCGTTCGCGGGGGACGCGGCACGGCGGCCTTCCGCGTCCATGACGGTCTTGGGCAGCAAGGCGCCAGTGGGGCAGGCCTGCACGCATTCCCCGCAGGCGACGCAGGAGGACGCACCCATTGGGTCCAGCAGGTCGAAACTGACCGTCGTCGCCATGCCCCGGCGGGCGAAGCCAATGACATCATTGTGCTGCACCTCTCGGCACGCGCGCTGGCAGAGGCCGCAGGCGATGCAGGCATCAAGTTGCACCGCCATCGCGGGGTGGGAGAGATCAGGCTGCGGTCGCGTCGGTTCCGGCGCGAAGCGGGAGCTGGAGACGCCCAACCGATCGGCCCACTGCGCAAAGATGCCCGTGCCGTCGCGCGCCAAACCCTCCGGCATGTCCGCCAGCAGCAATTCGAACACCATTCGGCGGGCGTGGCGCGCGCGCTCGCTTGCGCTGCGTACGACGAGCCCCGTCGCAACGGTGCGGCGGCACGAGGCGGCGAGCACGCGCTCTCCTTCCACTTCGACAAGGCAGGCGCGGCAATTGCCATCCGGCCGGTAGCCGGGGTTAGGCAGGTGGCAGAGATGGGGGATCTCGACACCGGCTCGGCGCGCCGCGGTCCAGATCGTCTCGCCCGGCGCGCCCTCGACGTCCTCGCCGTCCAGTGTGAAGCGGATCGCCGTCACGGGACCTGCTCCGGGAAGAAGCGAAGTAGGCTGCGCACCGGGTTCATTGCCGCCTGGCCGAGGCCGCAGATCGAGCCATCGGCCGTGGCCTGCGCCAGGTCCGCGAGCAGCGAGCGGTCCCAAGCCGGTGCGTCCAGCAGTCGCGCTGCCTTGGCGGTGCCGACGCGGCAGGGCGTGCATTGCCCGCAGCTCTCGTCACGGAAGAAGCGCATCAGGTTGCGCGCGACCTCCGGCAGGTCGTCCTGATCAGAAAGCACGATGATCGCACCGGAACCAACGAAGCACCCCTGCGCGTCCAGCGTACCGACATCAAGCGGCAGGTCGGCGAGGTCAGCGGGCAGGATGCCGCCGGAAGCGCCACCGGGCAGGTAGCCGACGAAGCGGTGGCCTTCCGCCATGCCGCCCGAAAATTCCTCAATGATCTCGCGCGCCGTGACGCCGACGGGCGCGCGCTTTACGCCGGGCAGGCGCACGCGGCCAGAGACAGAGAAGAAGCGCTCGCCTGTCGCGCCTCGCCGCCCTGAAGCAGCGTAACGATCGGCGCCATCCGGTGTCGCCAGGATGTCAGGGAGCCACCACAACGTCTCGACATTGTGGACCACGGTGGGGCGGCCGAAGAGGCCGTGCTCACCCGGGAAGGGCGGCTTGTGGCGGGGATAGCCGCGGCGACCTTCGATGCTCTCAAGCAGCGCGGTTTCCTCACCGCAGATGTAGGCTCCGGCGCCGCGTCGGAGATGCACCGGTAGCCCGACAAGGCCGGCCGTTCGCAGTTCCTTCAGCGCCTCGCTGACAGCGCGATGGAGGTCCGGATACTCGTCGCGCAGGTAAATCCAGCAGGCGGCCGCGCCGATGCCGTAGGCCGCAAGCAGCATGCCTTCCAGCACCCGGTGTGGCTCGGTCTCCAGGCAGAACCGATCCTTGAAGGTGCCAGGCTCGCCTTCATCGGCATTCACGACGAGGTGGCGCGGACCGGCATGCGCCAGGGCGAACCGCCATTTGCGCGCGGCCGGGAAGCCGGCGCCTCCAAGGCCGCGCAGTCCGGCCCGCTCCAAGGCGCCGATCATGCCGTCCGGCGTCAGGACGCCATCGTGCACGGCATGCAGCGCGGTATGCCCGCCGCGTGCTCGGTACGCATCAAGGCCCGGCGCATCGGGCGTGCTGGCCACGCCGCCGACCGCGGCAGCGACGAGCGTCTCAGCTGTCGCCGGCACGATCGGCTCGAACCCGACGGTGGCGACCGGCGCCCGATGGCACGCCCCCATGCAGGGAGCGGCGATTACGCGCGTACCGGCGGGTGGCGCCTGCCGCGCCGCATCGAACAGGGCGGCGCCACCAGCCATCATGCAGGGCAACCCCTCGCAGACCCGGAGCGTCACGCGCGGAGGCGAGCCCGCGTCGTCGGGCAGGACCTCGAAATGGGCGTAGAAGCTGGCGGTCTCGAAAATCTCGACCGGGGTGAGCCGATGGAACTCCGCCAGGGCCACGAGGTGGCCCTCCCGTAGACAGCCAATGGCGTCCTGGAGCGCGTGGAGTTGCTGGATCAGAAGGTCGCGCCGCGGCTCCGCGACCTCCGCCGCCGCCAGCGCTGCTTGCACTGCCGCGCGTGCCTCAGGCGTGGCGACGCGCCCGCGGGGCCCAAGCCGCGGCTTTCGAGTTGCGGCGTCGCTCTGAAACGCCGGAGGGTTCAACGTCCGCATGTCCATCTACGACCCATTCTGGCACTCACGTGATAACGCGGGTCACGATCGAATGTGACGCTATTTTCTTGAAACGACACCGCAATTTTTTGGATCAGAGCGTGTAGGGTCAGCCAAGGGAACCGTCCGTAGGTTTGTTGACGGGGGCTTTTTCTGGCTCATGGCGGCGGGAGTTCGCAGCCGAAGTGGCCTGGGATCTGCCAAGCGTGGCGCCGGGGGCGACGCGCTGATCGACGTCACGGTGAACGGGGAGCGCACCGCGTGCGCCGCTGGCGGCGGCGGCGGTACCGCGGATCGACCTGATCTTTACCGCCGGGCTTGCCATCAACGGCCTGCCGGCCGAGCGGCGATGCGTCAACGGGACATTGCGCCGCTGGGCAGGCGGCGATGGGGTGGCTCGACTACCATCTGTGGGAGTTAACCATCACCCCACAGCGGCTCGGCCTGCCAATGGACGAGGATTGGGGCACCGAGCCGCGCATCGAGGCCGGTAAGGTCCGCCTGCGCGAGGTGCTGACGCCGCGCATGACAACCATGACCTACGTCTACGATTTTGCTGGCGATTTGGCGCATGGTTTTGTTCTGACAAACATCCGCCAGGGTGAGCCCGGCATCGGCTACCCGCGTTAGGTCGCCGGCGTGGGCAACGCCGCACCCGAAGACTGCGGCGGCATTCCCGGGTTCTACGGAAAGCTCGATATCGCCGCCGATCCCAGCCACCACGAGCCACCGGCGCACGGCTTCTCGGAGTCAGGCCGACGCTGCTTCACCGAAGTAAGCACGTTCCAGGCGCTGATGCAGGCCAGGTTCATCGGCCTTCGCTTCCAGCACCACCCGACCCTGAGCCATTGCATAGACCCGGTCGCTAACCGCTAGCGCCTTATCGATGAGCTGTTCGACCAGCAGCACGGCAGTTCCAGCGGCGCGCAGTTCTGACACCACTCCAAGCACACGATCCACCAGTACGGGTGACAGGCCAGCCGAGGGTTCATCCAGCAGCAACAGCCGCGGTCGCCGCACCAGGCCCTGCGCAACCGCCAGCATCTGCTGCTGCCCGCCACTCAGTGCTCCGCCGCGGTCGTTGCGCTTGGCTGCGATTTCGGGAAATACCGCCAGAGCTTCCTCGATGCGCGCGCCGCGCTCGTGCCGGGACAAGTCGTAGGCCGCAAGAAGCAAGTTGTCTGTGACGCTGAGTTGCGTGAAGACGCGGTGCCCCTCAACCACATGCACCAAGCCGGCGCGCGCCGACCCGCGTGGGCCGGCACCCCTCATGTCTTTCCCTCCGAAGCGGATGCTACCGCCGGTCAGTGGGAGAAGGCCGGTCATGGCGCGCAACAGGGTGGTCTTTCCCGCGCCGTTCGGGCCAAGCAGGCAGACAACTTCGCCCGCACCAATCCGCAGATCGACGCCGTGCAGCACCGCGATCTTGCCGTAGCCCGCGGCCATGCCGCGGATCTCCAGCAGAGCTTCAGGACCCGAGATAGGCACTGACCACCTCCGAATGCACACGAATCTCCGCGGGCGTGCCAGCGGCAAGTTCGCGGCCGAGATTGAGCACGGTGACCCGGTCGCAGATCGCGAAGATGAGGTCGGCATGGTGTTCGACCAGCAGCACGCCGGTGCCCTGCCGGCCGATCGCGCGGATCAGCGTGCCCAGGCTGTGGATTTCCTCAGCAGAAAGACCAGCGGCGGGTTCATCCAGAAGCAGGAAGCGCGGGCGCAGCATCAGGGCGCGGGCAATCTCCAGGAAACGCAATTCGCTGTGTTGAAGGCGGTCGGCGCGCACCTCGGCCAAGGCCGCCAGGCCGACGCATCGCAGTGCCAGCATCGCGTCATGCCGCAGCATCGCCTCATCATGCCGGTGGCGGGGCAGCGACAGCAGCGATTCCACAAAGCTGCCGCGGCCGCGGATGGTACCGCCCACCATGACATTCTGCAGCACGGAGGCTTCGCCGATCAGCCGTGGCGTCTGGAAGGTACGGGCAATGCCCGATGCGGCGCGGGTCTGCGGCGCCGCCGGAGGCAGTGGCGCTACGCCCATGGTCACGCTGCCCGCTTCAGGGCGATAGAAGCCCGAGATCACATTCAGCGTCGTAGTCTTTCCAGAACCGTTCGGCCCAATCAACCCATGCACCTGCCCAGGCTCGATCTGCAGGTCCAGGCCGTCGATCGCGCGCACGCCACCGAAGCTCAGCACCACGCCTCGCAGAGTGATGGCATCCGCGGCTGCCTTTCCGTCAAGGATCTCGGGCAGCAGGTCCGGGCGCAATGCGATGGTGCGATCGCCCTGGATCGGACGACGGCTGCGGAAATCCAGCAACGCCGCAATCCCACCCGGCGCCGCCAGCACGATGACCAGCAGCAGGGCGGCGTAAAGGAAGGTGGACCACGCCACCAGCGGGGCGGCGAACTCCGGCAGCCAGGTCAGCACGATGGTCGCGATCAGGGGGCCAAGGATGGACCCGCGACCGCCGATCAGGATGGCGATGAAGAACATCACCGAGAGGTCGAAGGTGAAGGCTTCCGGGCTGATGTAGGATTGCAGGGTTGCGAACAGCCCACCCGAGATACCCGCCATGGCGCCGGCGAATAGGAAGACTGAGCCCAGTAGCAGCGGTTTCGAGATGCCGGCCGATTCCGCGGCCACGTCGGAATCCCGGATCGCCACTAGCGATCGGCCAAAGCGGCTATGCGCGACATTGGCCGTGATCCATGTGCAGAACGCGGCCAGCGCCAGGCAAAACAGATAAAATCCGATGATGGTGTCGAACGGTGCCGGCAGCACCGGCCCGACGATGCCGATGCCCCCACCCGTCACATCCTGCCACGCGAGAGCGATCTGCGTGACGATGGTGGCAAAGCCAAGCGTGGTCATTGCGAAGTAGAAGGTCCGCAGGCGCAGTGCTGGCAGCCCGACCACGACGCCGGCCACGCCGCCGATCAACGCGGCAAAACCCAGGGCCACGAATACATTGACCGGGGGCATCACGTTGCCGGCCACCAGCACGCTGGTGGTGTATGCGCCCAGGGTCAGCATCGCGACCCAGCCGATGGCCAATTGCCCGGCGTAGCCGACAACCAGGTTCAAGGCCGAGACCAGCACCCAATAGATTGCGGCGCGCGTTGCGATCAGCGTCCAGTAATCGTTGCTGACCAGCGGCAGAACCAGCGCCGCAGCAAAGATCCCGAGGAAGGGCAGGACCTGCCCCACCAGGCCCATCCGGTGCGCGCTCATACGCGCCGCTGTGCGGGGGCGCCGAACAGCCCCTGCGGTGCCAACAACAATACGATGATGAAGACACTGAAGACCGCGACCGCCGCAAAAACGCCGCCGAACAGGAAGTTCGCCGATTGCTGAAACACCCCCAGCGCTAGGCCGCCGATGATAGCACCGCGGTTATTGCCCAGCCCGCCCAGCGCCACCGGCACAAAGCCATAGAAGTTCAGCATGGCGCCGTTGGCGAAGAAGGCCAGGAACAGCTGGCCGGAGGCAAAGCCGGCCAAGCCGCCGATAACGCCGGCAAGTGCGTAGCTTGTCATGCGCAGGTTGCGTTCCGGCAGGCCGAGGGCACGGGCGGCGAAATTGTCCTCCGCTATCGCGAGGAAGGCCCGACCGATCAGCGTCCGGCGATAGAGGAACTCCAGCCCCACCACCACAGCCATGCATGCCAGGATCGGCAGCCAGAATTTCTCATCGCCCAGGCCGCCTCCCTGGAACCCGAACAGGCTGGGGAAGGGTTGCGGTTCTGTGCTCCACGTGATGGCGGTGAACTGCTGGATCATCAGCGACAGCGCCAGCGTGGACAACACATACAGATGCTGTTCCAGGCTCTTGAGCACTGGGCGCACCGCGATGACCTCGGTCAACACGCCCATCGCGGCACAGGCCGCGAGGGTGAGCAGGAAGCCAATGATCGCCGGCAGGCCCAGCACACCGATGAAGGCGGCGCCCAGCACACCGCCGAGCATACCAAGCTGCCCGGCGGTGAAACTCATCACGCGCGAGGCCGAAAACATGACGTTGTAGGTCACCCCGATCAGCGCATAGACGGCGCCGACCGCGAGTCCGGACATGATGATGGCAGAGAGCATGGTCTCGCGCGTTCCCCGTTGTTCAGGTGTAGCCAGGGGCCAGGCGATAGGCGCCCTGCCGCAGCGAATTGGCCTCCGACATCACCAGGTCGCGCGCCGGCAGCCCGTTGTGGTTTTCCGGTGACCACGTGTAGCTGGCAAACAGGCCCGGGTAAGCCCGCACGCTGTTCCAGTAGGCGACCATGGCTGCCGGATCGGTGCCGCCGGTTTCCTGGACCGCCTTGGCGATGACGTTGATCGCATCGACGCCGAGGGCCACCCACCACAGGGTGGTGTCCTCCAGGTTGATCTTCCCCCGCACACTGTCGACGAAGGCCTGAACATGCCCGGGAAGATTGCCATCGGCGCCATAGCTGCAGTTCCGGAAGCCCAGGATGTAGGTCTTCTGCCAATTTTCCGGCTTGGCGATCAGCTGCCCGACCTCACCATTGCCCATCGCCGGATGGCCGATCAGCGGCACGTCCCAGCCCATGTTGGCACGCGTGTTCATGATGCGGGAAATCAGGCCGGGCGAGACGGTCCAGATCGCGATGCACTCGGCGCCTGCATTGCGCATCCGCAGCATGTCCGGCGTCAGGTCCGGCTGCGTCGCGTCAATGGTCCCGCGATAGGCAACTTCCGCCCCATGGCGCAGCAGGCTTGCGGAAGAGCTGTTGACGGTGGTGGTGCCGTAGCCGGTCGTATCGCCGATGACGGCGAATTTCTTCAGCCTGAGAACGTTCACGCCATAGGCGCTGACCGCATCGTCGATCTGGCTGTTCGACGGCGCCATTCGGAAGGCGTTCGGGTAGCGCGCCGGATCGATCAGCGAATCGACGAAACAGGGATGGACGTTGGGCATTCGCGCCCGCGCCATGATCGGTGTCGTCGCGAGGGATTCGCCCGAATTCGTCGGCCCCCAGATGGCGTGCACGCGGGCTCGGCTGATCATCTCCTGGGCCGCGTTCACGGCCTTGGTTGGGTCGCCCTGCGTATCGCGCACCACCAGTTCGATACGGCGTCCGCGGACGCCGCCTGCGGTATTGATGACCTCAACGGCATGGCGCACGCCACGGTCGAAGCCGATTGCGGGGGCGGAACTCGGCCCAGTGAGGGCGGCGAGCCAGCCGATACGGATGGGCTCGCCCTGCGCCACCGCGGGGGCGGCCAATCCGAGGCCAGAGGCGGTGGCAAGGCCGGCACCACCGAGAGTGAGGCCGCGACGAGTGATGTTCATTGTTGTTTCCTCCAGTCATGTGCGGCCCGTTTGGGCCTAGTGGGTCTGCAAGTGTCGGATGCGGTCCCAGTCGAAGGAAAAGCCCGAGCCGGGACGTTCGGGCACGATGCCTGGCGCGCTGCCGATCGGCTGCAGCAGGGGCACGATCACAGGCGTGGTGTCGACGGCGGTTACCCTCATGCCGTACCCCTCGCGACCGTGCGTGTCGGCGGCGCCCTGGTGTAGCGTGCCAGCATTGCCGGATCCGGATCGCAGCCGAGGCCCGGTGCGGTCGGCACCGCAAGCTTGCCATCTTGCGCGCTCACCCAAGGGTCGAACGGGTTGCCTTCCATCTTCAGCCACAGCACTTCTATGAGCGGCTGCTCGGGCATGGCGGCGGCGATGTGCAGCGAGGCGACGAAACCGGGGCCAAAATAGGGGCAATGCGGGATCACTGCGACGCCATGCGTGCGGGCGAGGGAGATCACCTGCAGCATCTCGCCGATGCCGCCAACCTTCGTGACGCTGGGCTGCGCGATATCGATGGCGCCCGCCTCCATCAGGGCACGAAAGCCGAACAGGCCGGCGGTATTCTCACCGGCGGTCAGCGGGATGCCGTACCGGCGCAGGCTGGCGAGGCCGGCGGCGTCCTCCGGCGGCCAGACCGCTTCCTCGAGCCAGGCAAGTCCGTCCGAGGCCAAGCTGGCCGCCATGCCGCGCGCAACCGGCGGCGTCCAGGCGCAGTTTACGTCCAGCATGATTGCCGCATCGGGCGCGGCGGCCTTCGCCGCCAGTACCGCCTCGCGCGTCACCTCGTGCAGCTTGATGTGGCGATAGCCATGTGCGCGGGCATCGGCCGTGTTACGGGCGACCAGGTCGAGGTCGCCGCCGTAGGACAGAAGGCTCGCGTAACCATCGAGCGATCCGCGCCCGCCGCCGCCCAGCAGGCGCCAGAGCGGCAGGCCGCTTCGCTTGCCGAGCAGATCCCACAACGCTATCTCAACGCCGGAAAACGCATAGACGAATGGCCCGTTGCGCCCGAGCAGATGAACCGCGTGAAGGATCTGCCGCGTCAGCCCCTGGATGTCGCCGGCATCGCGCCCCACGATCAGCGGTGCGACAATTCCATCGAGCGCCGCTTTCGTCGCGGGGATGGCGGCATGGCCAAAGGCCTCTCCCCATCCGACCAGTCCATCCTCGGTTTCCACGCGGACAAGCAGTATCTCCAGCCAGTCCCAGGGCTGCCCGGCAAAGAGCGGGTGCGGTCCACCCATGGAAAAGGGGATTGAAACGACAGAGCTCTCGATGGCCGTAATCAGCATGGACGCACGCGGCCCGCCTCCTGGACTGCATGAGGGAACAGCCTCAGCCTCCATGCCACTTAACATCAGATCGAGACAATAATCAAAAGAAAAGATAAGGTGAACTGATGAAATTGAGCTTTCGACAGTTGGAGGTCATCCGCGCCGTCGCGCTCCATGGCGGGGTCACGGCTGCCGCAAACGACCTCGGCGTCTCGCAGCCTGCGGTGAGCATGATGCTGCGTGAGTGCGCAACGAGCGCGGGCTTCGCGCTGTTCGTACGTGCCCAGGGCCGACTGCAGCCGACACCGGAGCTTCGCATCCTCCTCGATGAGGTCGATCGTGTGTTCAAGGGCCTGGAACGCATCGACCGTCTGGTCGGCCATATCCACGACGCGAGCGTCGGCTCCGTCGTGGTGGCGGCGACGCCGACCCTGGCGGACAACCTGCTTCCGGTCGCGATTGCCGCCCTACGCCGTGCGCGGCCTCGCATCCAGATCGCCATCCAGACCATGGACA
Source organism: Roseomonas sp. (assembly GCA_046593435.1). Lineage (GTDB taxonomy): Bacteria > Pseudomonadota > Alphaproteobacteria > Acetobacterales > Acetobacteraceae > Plastoroseomonas. Next base: position 1,797 of record JBKJNV010000309.1, on the reverse strand, counting down.
ATCTCTCTGCCGTGGAGGCGGTCACGCAGGGCGGGGTCGATTTCGGCTTGGTTCTGACGCCGATTGCAGAGACCGACGCGCGGCTGGTGCCGCTTTGCGCCGCCGACCTCGTCTGCGTTGTACCGCCCGGCCATGCGCTGGCGGCGCATGCGGCGGTGACACCGAAGGACCTCGAACCCTATCCGCTGATCTCCTTCAGCCGCAGCCTGCCACTGGGTCGGTTGGTGGAGACAAGCTTCCGCGATGCCGGGCTGGAGCGGCGGATCGCCATCGAGGTCAACCAGTCCTCGACTGCGCTCGCCCTGGCGCGCGCCGGTGCAGGCGTTGCCATCCTTGATCCCTACCTGCTGTTGGATGAACGTGAACACGGCGTCGTGCGGCTGCGGCTGGAACCACGGTCGATGGTGATGGCTCAGGCACTGGTGCCTGCCAACGGAGCATTGTCCCGCCCCGCGCTGATGCTGCTGGCGGCGATCCGGCGGTATGGCTGCACGATGCCCGGTGTCACCAGCCTCGTGGCACGAAGTGGAACGCTGCTGCAGGAGTCTGCGGCGGCCGATCGGTGATCGCTCGATGCGCCAAAATTGGTCGGTATGCCGGACCAGCGTCACGGCAAAGGTCGTGAGCGCCGCCGTCAAACCGCAAAACTGGCGCGGTTGGCTGACTGTAGTGCGATGAACCCGCGCGGCGAGCGCGTGCGCAAGACGGAATGTGAGTCGATCGTTGTGTGGATAGACGCGCAGGCCGCGACTCTAGAGAAGATAGCGCGCGCTCAATCTCCTGCCTTCGGCAGGGGCAGGCCCGTTTCGCATCCTTGGTGGCGGGACCTTTGATCTGTTGGGATGTCACCTGGTAGGCTGCTGAAAAGCCAGGCTGGTGGGCGGGAGCGAACCGCTTTTCGGGTGGGTTAGCTCCTGAGGCGGCGACGGCGCGTTGCGTGCACCGCGCCTTCCCCTCGATGGACGTCGTGCTTGCGGTCTCGGGCATCACGCCGCCGCGCCAAGCAGCCTCGGCAAGCGAACCAGGTTGTATGCGGCCATCGCGAGGGTGAACTGCCAGTCGACCTATGGCAGACCGGGATGCCGGGCCTTGCGCAGCCCGACGACGGTCTTGGCCGAGGCGAATGCCTTCTCGATTCGCTTGCGGATGTGATGGCTGACGGCGTAGCCGGGATGACGCGTGGCGCGGCACACCGCCACGGATCACCGTCGAAGGACCCCTGGCGAACATGCTGACAGCCGCTCAGCCAGACCTACCGCCCCGAGCCGCCAAGGCCATCGCGTCAGCGGCCGAAATGTCAGTGAAGGAAGGACCAGGGGGCAGCGCCCCCGGCCTTCTACCCCAGCACCAGCACCGCCCCTGTCCCGGCCGCGAGGATGGCCGCGAAGGAGGGCAGCAGCAGGCGCCAGATCTGCGCTGGGCGGGTGTTGTCCGCGAGCAGGCCGCAGATCAGCGCGCAGACGGCGAAGCTCATTCCCGCTCCGGCGCCGCCGGCGAAGTTGTGCAGGGCGGGGGCGAGCAGGGGGGGCAGGTTGGCGGCCGCGCCCAGGGCGGCCTGGACCGTGACGAGTGCAGCGTTGGCGCCGACATTGCTGCCGGTGACCAGGCCCGCGGCGAGGCCGAGCGGGGTGATGGCGAAGGGTGCGGCGGGGCCAAGGGTGGTGGCCGCAGCGGTGGCGAGGGCGGTTGTGGCTCCGGAGCCGGCGAGGATGCGTGCGAGGAGGACGTAGAGCAGAAGGGTGGCGGCGGGTTTGCGGGCGCGGCGTGCGGTGTCGGCCAGGCGGCGTGCGGCGCCGG
>JBKJNV010000108.1:0-4067 GCA_046593435.1 Roseomonas sp. | reverse complement strand
CGGCGTGCCGCGCGGCGCCATGACCGCATACCAGGACGGCACATCGAAGCCGGGCAGCCCCGACTCCGCGACCGTTGGGATGTCCGGCATCAGGCGCGAGCGTTCGAGATGCGGTATCGCCAAGGCGCGCAGCTTGCCTTCACGCACCTGTGTCAGCACCGATGCTGCGGTCGCGAAGGAGAAATCGACCCGGCCAGCCAGCAGGTCGGTGACCACCAGCCCGCCACCGCGGTAGTGCACGGCCGTGGATTCGGTCCCCGCGATACGGTCGAACAGCAGCCCCGCGAGATGCGGTCCGCCGGCAATGCCGCTGGTGCCATAGGAAAGTCCCCCCGGCGCGGCCCTCGCGGCGGCGACCAGCTCGGCCACGTTGCGCCAGGGGCGGTCGGGCGGCAGCACCAGGATGTTGAACAGGTCGACCGCGATCGAGACCGGCACCAGGTCGCGCGCCGGGTCCACCGGCAGGCGGATCACCATCGGGCTGACAACCAGGGCGCCCAGTGTCGCGAGCAGCAGCGTGTGTCCGTCGGCGGGGCTGCGAACCACCAATTCGGTGGCGATATTGCTGCCCGCGCCGGGGCGGTTCTCCACGATCACGGGCTGGCCCAGCGCCTCGCCCATCTTCGGGGCGATGGCGCGGGCCGAGATGTCGGTCGCACCACCGGGCGTGAAGCCGACGACCAGGCGCAGCGGACGTGATGGAAACCCCTCCTGCGCGATCACGGGGGCGGCAAGCGGCAGGGCGGCGGCGGCGAGCAGGGCGCGGCGGCGGAAGGCGTTCATGGTCACGGCGTATCCTCCTCAGGCTTAATATTTGTCCATCTATCACAGGAGCATCGCGGCGGTGAAACCGGCACACCGCTGCGCAAATTCTTGGATGGGATCTGAATCAAGGTGGCGCGGATGAGCAGCAGAGCGATGCTTCAATCGGCGAGCGCCACGCAGGCGAACCCCACCCTGGCGTCGGTCGGGACGCCGAACAGAACGGTGTGCCGCGCCGGCAGCCCGCCGGGGAAGTGCTTCACATATTCGGCGTTGCACGCCGCGTAGTCGGCGCGGTCGGTGATCAGCATGGTCACCTGCACCACGCGCTCGAGGCTGCTGCCGGCCTCCGCCAGAAGCTCCGCGATGAAGGCAAGCGCATTCCGCACCTCGTCACCGGCTGTCTCGCCGCGGTGGATGCCACGGGCGGGATCGTGCGGTGCCGAGTGCCCCGAGACCCAGATCATGCCGCCGGCCTTCACGGCACGGCTGAACGGGCGCGTCTCGCGCGGGTTTGGTGGGTCAAGGAAGTCCATGGTGCTGTCTCCTGCGCCGGCCTGCATGCCGGCCTGCCGGCATGCCTCAAGGCTGGCAACCGCCCCCGGCTAGAGCACAATCCGTCCAATTGGACGGATCTCGTGCTCTATAACACATTGATTCTAGAGCAAAAATTTCGATCAGATGATTCCATCTGATCGGAAATTGCTCTAGCCACATTAGGCGTGACATTGAGACAGCCAAGAAACTAGTGGCGAATTGGCCGACTGTGAAAGTGAAGCACCGGTACAATGGCGCTATGTGGCATGGTATGAGCTCAAAGCCGTCACCAGCGGTAAAATGGTGGGCGGCGAGAAAGAGGGAGGTTACTAACGCCTAACAGCGCCTATGCCCAACAAATCTTACCTAGCAGCCAAAGCCGATGCATTCAGCTAGAGGTAATACGTCTCTCGCAGGGTAACAGTTCCTACACCGATCTTTCCGTCGTCATCCTTGCCGTACTGGAAGCCGTTGCCACTGACTCGCATGAGCAGGGCTTCTGCGATGGCACGGCGTGCCTTGAAGACATTGTGGCTGTGGCGGTTAGGGAAGCGTTGGTTGATCCGGGTGCAAGGCTCGCAGATCGGGCGGCAGCCATTACACCGAACTAGGATTCGCCCTCTTTGATGATCTTTGCCTTGAGCTCGGCTTTTTGCTTCTCTACCCAAGGCGCGTCGTAATCTTGAGAGAGCGCACTAAAGGTATCGCTTAGGCCAAAGACTATTAAGAGTTCAGCTTCGATGCGTTTACCCGGTCCGACAGCATGCTTGGTGTAGCGCATATCCTCTCCAAGCTTGCTCAGCGATCCGTCCCTATGCCGGGATACCGATTCCACCTTTTTTGTCGTGTAATTTATGCCCCAGTATATCTGTGTGATTTCGTCTCGATACGCTTTTGTGCCTTTCTTCGGCATGTTACCCTCCATTTTCAGTGCAGGCTGGTTGCTCGATCAATAAACAAGCTGTTACAGACGAGGACCAGCAATACGACAATTTATGAGTACAGGATTGGGGCCGATTGCACCGTTGGGTAGTAAGCTGGCTAGACCCCCTCGACCGGTCGCTCGATCTATCACAAGGACTGCTATTTCAGCACTCGACGCAAGCCACCTTTCCATACGGTATGCTCGATCGTTCGTAGTTAGACGAAAATTAGCAGGGAGGTCGTTTCCAATTCCAAAGGTAGTCACTGTTGCAGCCTGCCGTTGCGGGTCAATTTCGACGCGAAAATCACCATTACGTATTCGCTCCGCAGTGCACATAAGCGCATAAGTTCCCGATACTCCGACCCTCGCTGCGGCGAGAGGCTCGACTAGATGAGCAGGAGTCTGCTGAGGTGGAGACGGTGTAGCAGCCTGAGTTGGCTTATAGGGCATGGGCACAACCTGGTCTCTTGGAGCGCATCCTGCGAGAGTGCAGATAGCGAAGATAGACATCCTGACGAGGCCACCAACGCTTTTCGCCTTACCCATATCCACCGCCGTTAATCCGAGTTGATGTTCAACTTACAAAGTTAGGCCACCACCAAGATTATTTCGCAAGTCACATGACAAAATATTCCGGGTCACGCGCTTTGCAGCTCCGGCAAAACATCCGAGCCACTAGGGCGTAGACGCGCGTCCTTGGGTCGATTGGATAGTGTCTCGCCCAGTCGCTCAGTGTGGCGCTGTTCGAGTGTCCGCAGCCTTTGCATCGAAGACAGCGGGTGTTGTCCCAGCGACGCCCAACCGGATCGGTTGGGCACGGCCGACCCATGTTGGCCGCCATCAGTCGTCAGACCGCCCCAGAGCCACGTCAACGGCCTCGTAGATCATCGGGGCCGGGAGTGCCGGGTGATTGCACCAGGCCACGTCTCTCGCGGCGGTGGAAGCGCACCTGCCCTGTGCCTGGGCCTTCGCGGCGGCGGCCCGCACCAGCTCAGCGGTTTTGACACTCAGCCAAGGTGGAACGGGGAGGTTGGACGCCATTTGGGGAACATAGAGAGAACAGTCTGGCTCTAGCAATATTCGTTCGCACCAAGCTCCGACGAAGGTGCAAAAACGAAGCAAACTGATGTGGGGAAGCGGTGCTAAGCTATTGAAAAGATGGTGCCCAGGAGTGGAATCGAACCACCGACACTGCGATTTTCAGTCGCATGCTCTACCAACTGAGCTACCTGGGCCCACGACGTGCGGGAGGCGCGTTCGTACCCCCTCGCGGAGCGGGGATCAAGCGCCCTTCCCCGGCTTTCTCGCGGCCGGATGCCGCCCCTCGCGGCAGGCATCCGAGCAGAAGCGCACCTGGTCCCAGTCCCGCGCCCATTTCTTCCGCCACGCGAAAGGACGCCCGCAGGCTGCGCAGATCTTCTCCGGCAGGTTCGGCTTGCGGTGCGCCATGCGCGCCTTAATCGCCCAGGCGGATTTCGCCGGACACGCGCCCGCGCTTCGCATCGACCAGCAGCACGCGGTCGCCATCGGGGCGCCGCACCCAGATCGTCACCAGCCCCTCGGCGGCACTGACGCCCGCGATGGTGCTGCCGGCCGGCTGGCGGAGAGCCAGGTTCTCCGCCACGGGCGCGGCCCCTCCGCCGATCTTCTGGACGAGCGCCACCACCAGGCCCAGGGTGCCGGCCACGATCAGCACCCCCATCACAACGACCAGAACCTTGAGCCAGCGCACCGAAAACCCTCCCGTTGAAATCCGCGCCGAACCCGGCCAGGCCGGCACCCGCGCGGATCGCTTCCTTGCGGCCGCGATAGACGGGCTGTCGCGCAGCCGCGTCAAGGCGCT
>JBKJNV010000088.1:0-6285 GCA_046593435.1 Roseomonas sp. | reverse complement strand
ACACGACCGGCTCAAGCTGCCTGTGGACCGTGTCGCAGAACGTCGTCTCGATCGGCAGCTCGCCGCCCTGGGGCAGCCCGAAGGCGGCCTCGTCGCGCACGGCGCAGGCCACCCACTGGTTGGATGTGACCCGTGCGACGGTCGCGAAGCCCATGCCCGTCAGGCGGCAGATGGTATCCAGGATGGCGGGAACCACCGCGATCCGCTGCACGGCCAGGATATCGTTCTCGAAGGTCATGTCTGGAGGCAAACTCTGCAGGGGGTTACCTCGACCTTCGCTACCGGAGGTGAGAGCCGAAAAGCAAACTACTTTCGCTTTCAACCTGTATTCTGGCCAAATTGAGCCGCCACCAGGATCGAGGGCGCAACGGGATGGCCCGCGGCGTTGACAGCGCGGGCCGCGGGCCGCTACGCCCGCCGGCCAGTCGTCGGCACGGAAACAGAACTATCATGGCACTCGCCTTCGTCTTCCCCGGCCAGGGTAGCCAGGCCATCGGCATGGGGCGCGACCTCGCCCTCGCTTTCCCCGCCGCGCGGGAGGTGTTCCAGGAAGTCGATGACGCGCTGAGCCAGAAGCTTTCCAAGCTGATGTGGGAAGGCGAGCCGGAGGCGCTGACGCTGACCGCCAATGCCCAGCCGGCCTTGATGGCTGTTTCGCTCGCGGTGCTGCGCGTGCTCGAGCGTGAGGGCAACATCGACCTGCCCGCGCGCGTGGCGCTGGTGGCCGGGCATTCGCTGGGGGAATACAGTGCGCTGACCGCTGCGCGCGCCTTCGGCCTCGCGACCGCGGCCCGGCTTCTGCGCCTGCGCGGCGAGGCGATGCAGGCGGCTACACCGGCTGGCATCGGCGCCATGGCGGCCCTGCTCGGCGCCGAGCTCGACCAGGCGCGCGCGCTTTGCGATAGCGTCGCCGCCGACCCCGAAACAGGGGAAGCCGAGGTTCTGCAGACCGCCAACGACAATGGCGGTGGGCAGATCGTGATCTCCGGCCATAAGGGTGCGGTTGAGCGCGCGATCGCCGCCGCACCTGCTGCCGGCATCCGCCGCGCCATTCTGTTGCCGGTCTCGGCACCCTTCCACTCCGCCCTGATGGCCCCGGCGGCCGAGACCATGGCCGAGGCGCTGGCCGCCGCCGCCATTGCCGCGCCCGTGGTCCCCTTGGTGGCCAACGTCACCGCCGCCAAGGTCACCGAGCCGTCCGAGATCCGCCGGCTGCTGGTCGAGCAGGTGACGGGAAATGTGCGCTGGCGCGAATGCATCGTGGCCATGGTCGAGATGGGCGTGACCCGCTTTGTCGAGATCGGCGCCGGCCGCGTGCTGACCGGGCTGATGAAGCGCAACGCGCCCGATGCCATGGCCGGCGCCATCGGCACGCCAGCCGATATCGAGACCTTCCTGAAATCGCTTTGATAGCCCAGCTTCGGCGGGGCGCGCCGCCGCCTCGGTCTTCTTTTGGGAGTGCTGCCGATGTTCCGCCTGGATGGAAAAATTGCCCTTGTCACCGGTGCGACGGGCGGTATCGGTGCCGCCGTCGCCCGAGCACTGCATGCTTCCGGTGCTGTCGTCGCCATCACGGGCCGCCGCGCCGCCGAGCTTGAGGCCCTCGCCGCCGAGCTGGGCGAGCGCGTGATCGTGGCCCCGGCGGATCTCGCCGACCCCGCTGCCCCGGCCGCCCTGGTGGAGAAGGTCGAGAAGGAGGCCGGCGGGCTGGACATCCTGGTCAACAATGCCGGCTTCACCCGTGACATGCTCGCGCTGCGCATGGGGGATGCGGATTGGCAGGCGGTGCTGGACGTGGACCTGACCGCGCCGTTCCGCCTGGCACGCAGCGCACTGCGCGGGATGATGAAGAAGCGCTCCGGCCGCATCGTCTCCATCGCCTCCATCGTGGGGGTCACGGGCAATGCAGGGCAGGCCAATTATGCCGCCGCCAAGGCCGGGCTGATCGGGATGAGCAAATCATTGGCGCAGGAAGTCGCGACGCGCGGCGTGACGGTGAACGTGGTCGCACCCGGCTTCGTGAAGACGGCGATGACCGATGCTCTGGGCGAAGGCCCGCGCACGGCACTGCTGGCGCGCATCCCCACCGGGCGCATGGGCACGCCCGAGGATATCGCCGCGGCCGTGGTCTACCTGGCCTCGGCCGAAGCCGGGTGGGTGACTGGCCAGACCCTGCATGTGAATGGCGGCATGGCGATGATCTGATCGAAGGGGGGCGGAGCGGCCAGCGCGAGGCAAGCTTGCGTGTGCCGCGCCGCTTTCGCAGGCTGGGTGTCCATTGCGGCGGCGGCCCCTCTTGACCCGGCCCCCCCGGACAGCCTAGGCCGCACCTTCGTTCCATGGTAAGCGCCGCCCGCTGTCGGGGGGGATGCGCGCTGGGGCTGGCGGTACCACTGCCGGCCGGCCGTGCCGAAAACCCCCCGCAAGACCGATTCAGAACAAGCGGGCGAAGCCCGCCAAGTGGAGAGAGTGACCCCGATGAGCGAGACCGCCGAAAAGGTGAAGAAGATCGTCGTCGAGCATCTCGGCGTCGAAGAATCGAAGGTGACCAACGAGGCCTCCTTCATCGATGACCTGGGCGCCGACAGCCTGGACACCGTCGAGTTGGTCATGGCCTTCGAGGAAGCCTTCGGTGTCGAGATCCCCGACGACGCGGCCGAGAAGATCACCACGGTGAACGACGCGATCAAGTATATCGAGGCGCAGCAAGGCGAAGCCGACAAGGCTTAAAGGGGGTCGGCAGGCGTGTTCCAGCATGGTTCGTCATCGCGTCGTGTCGTGGTCACCGGTATGGGGATCGCGAGTCCGCTCGGAATCGGTGTCGAGCATGTCTGGAAGCGCATGCTGAATGCGGAAAGCGGCATCGCCGCGATCCAGAATTTCGACGTCTCGGCACTGCCCGCAAAAATCGCGGGCCAGGTGCCGCAGGGGTCCAAGGCTGAGGGCAAGCTCGACATCGGCGAGTGGATCCCGGTCAAGGACCAGAAGAAAATGGACCGCTTCATCCAGCTGGCCCTCGTCGCCGCCACCGAGGCGGTCGAGGATAGCGGCTGGATGCCCGGTGAGGACGATGAGGAGGCGCGCTGCGCCACCGGTGTGATGATCGGCTCGGGCATCGGCGGCCTGGAATCGATCTATGAGGCGGCGCAGGTCGTGGCGGCAGGACGTTCTCGGCGCCTGTCGCCCTTCTTCATCCCCTCCGCGCTGATCAACCTCGCTTCCGGGCACGTCTCGATCAAGTACGGCTTTAAGGGCCCGAACCATGCGGTTGTGACGGCCTGCGCGACCGGCGTGCATGCGCTGGGCGACGCCGCGCGGCTGATCGCGCTGGGCGACGCCGATGTGATGGTGGCCGGCGGCGCCGAAGGTGCGGTGAACGATATTGGCCTGGCGGGCTTCTGTGCCGCGCGCGCGCTGTCCACCAGCTACAACGACACGCCGATGCTCGCGTCGCGCCCCTGGGATGAGGATCGCGACGGCTTTGTCATGGGCGAAGGTGCGGGTGTCGTCGTGCTTGAGGAATATGAACACGCGAAGCGGCGCGGTGCGAAGATCTACGCTGAGGTGATCGGCTACGGCATGTCGGGCGACGCCCACCACATCACGGCGCCGTCGGACACGGGCGATGGTGCGTTCCGCTCCATGCGCGCGGCGCTGAAATCGGCCCGCGTGGAGCCCGATGGCGTGCAATACGTCAATGCGCACGGCACCTCGACGCCGCTGGGCGACGACCTGGAACTCGGCGCGGTCGAGCGGCTTTGGGGTGAGGCCGGTGCGAAGCTCGCGATGTCCTCGACGAAGTCGGCCATCGGGCATCTGCTTGGCGCCGCCGGCGCGGTGGAGGGGATATTCTCGATCCTCGCCATCCGCGACCAGGTCGCACCGCCGACGCTGAACCTGCACAAGCCCTCGCGCGTGAGCATCATCGACCGCGTTGCCCGTGAGGCGCAGCACCGCCCGATCGAGGTCGCGCTTTCCAACAGCTTCGGCTTCGGCGGAACCAACGCGTCCATCGTGTTCCGCGGCGCACCCTGAGACGAGGCTCGGTCAGATGGCGACATCTGACCGGATGCCTTGCCGCGGCCGTCGCAGGCTTTCCGATACGGCACGGGACCCCTCCCGATGAAGTTCCTCGCCTGGCTATTGCTGCCCATCGCGCTGTGCGGCATCGCCGTTGCGGCCGCAATGCATACCTACCAAAGCCCCGGCCCGCTCGCGGCACCCGTGCAGGTCGTGGTGCCGCGCGGCGGGGTCGCCGCGGCGGCGGAGGTCCTCGAACGCGACGGCATCGTCCAGAATGCGCGCACCTTCACGCTCGCGGCCTGGATCACGCGCGGGGAGGGGGCCATCCGCAGCGCCGAATTTGCGATCCCCGCCGGGGCGAGCCTTGCGGACGTGCTCTCGATCCTGCGCGAGGGGCGAGCGGTGCAGCGCCGCCTGACCATCCCCGAGGGGCTGCTGGCGCGCCAGATCGCCGCGCTGCTGGACCGCGCCGAGGCGCTGTCGGGCGAGACGCCGCCGATCACCGAGGGTGCGGTGCTGCCGGAGACCTACGCCTATGCCCATGGCGAGACGCGCGCCGCCATCCTACGCCGCGCCGAGGAGGCGATGGGCCGCGCGCTGGCCGAGACCTGGGCCGCACGTGCCGAGGGCCTGCCGCTCACGACCGCTAGGGAGGCGCTGGTGCTGGCCAGCATCGTGGAGCGCGAGACCGGCAAGCCGGAGGAACGCGCCCGGGTCGCCGGCGTCTTCATCAACCGGCTGCGGCGAAACATGCCGCTGCAATCCGACCCCACCGTGGCCTATGCGGCCGCCGATGGCGCCGTGCTCGACCGGCCGCTGACCCGCGCCGACCTCGACCGTGACCACCCGTTCAACACCTATCGCAATCGCGGCCTGCCGCCCGGCCCGGTGGCGAGCCCCGGCCGCGACAGCTTGCGCGCCTCGGTTCAGCCGGAAGTGCATGACCTTCTGTACTTCGTGGCCGACGGCCGCGGCGGCCACGCCTTCGCCCGCACGCTGGAGGAACACAACCGCAACGTCGCGCGGTGGCGCGAGGTGGAGCGGGCGCGCGGCCTCAGGTAGAGGCAGCCTCAGGGAGCAGCGGGGGCCTTGGCCGGGAACCGCCCCATCAGCGCCCCGATCCAGCGCGGCGGCAGCACACCCAGGACCCGCGCGGCGGCATAGAGCGGCCAGGGAAAGGCAATGCGCACCCGGTCGCGCGCGATGCCCCGCAACGTACGGTGCGCGGCATCCTCGGCGCTCATCAGGAAGGGCATGGGAAAGGCGTTGTTCACCGTCATCGGCGTGCGGATATAGCCCGGGCAGACGGCATGGACGCGCAGCCCCTGGGCTCGCGCACCGGCATCCGCCGCCTCGGCCCAGGCGCGGACGGCGAACTTGCTCGCGCAATAGGCCGGCGCGCCGGGGGCGGCGATGAAGCCCGCGATGGAGGCGACCACCGCCACCCGGCCGCGCACACCATCCGCGCCCGGCGCCTGCGCCGCCATGATAGCGAGTGCGGGGATGGCGGTGTTGAGCACGCCCTGGACATTGGTCTCCATGATGGTGCGGGCCTGGTCCGCAGGCTCGGTGAGTCCACCGGTGCCGGCCGAGATCCCGGCATTGGCGATGACCAGGTCCAGCCGGCCGGCGGCGCGCAGATGCGCCTCCGTCGCCGCGGGGTCCCGCACGTCCAGGATGCTCTCATGCGCCGTCGCACCCCGCGCGCGGCAGGCGTTCGCGGCCTCGGCCAGCCGGGCCGCGTCGCGCCCGCTCAGGTGCAGCGTCACGCCCGGGGCGGCGAGTGCTTCGGCCAGGGCGCGGCCCAGGCCCGAGGAGGCGCCAGTGATGGCCGCCGAGCGCCACGGGTAAGCCCCAGAAAACGCCATGCCTTGCATCCCTCCGCGCGGCGTCGGAAAAGCCGCGGATGACCGAACCCCTCGCCTCGATGACCGGCTTCGCGCGCGCTTCGGGCCAGCTCGCCGACGGCACCTCCTACGTGTGGGAAATCCGCAGCGTCAATGGCCGCAACCTCGATGTGCGGCTGCGCCTGCCCAACGGCGCCGATGCGCTGGAGCCAAGCCTGCGCGACGCGGTGCAGCGGCGCCTCAAGCGCGGCAATGTGTCGGCCACCCTGACCCTGAAGCGTGAGGAGCGGGCGCCGCGCCTCAGTCTCGATGTCGCGGTGCTCGACCAGTTCCTCGCCCTTGCCCTCGATGTCGCAGCGCGCATCCCTGGCGCGGCGCCGCCGCGTGCGGAAGCGTTGCTGACCTTGCCCGGCGT
>JBKJNV010000083.1:0-8997 GCA_046593435.1 Roseomonas sp. | reverse complement strand
TGCGCATCCTCCTTGTCGAAGGGCAGGTCGGAGCGGAAGGGCAGGGGCACGCCGGCGCCGCCGCCCATATCCCCCATATCGCCCATGTCACCCATATCGCCCATGTCGCCCATGTTTGACATCGTGCTGCTCTCTCCTCAGTTCGGCAGGCCGGCCAGGCGGAGTCTTTCGCCATGGACGTCGCGGATGGATTGCGAGAATGGCGTACGTGCGAGGAAGCGGCGCACCGAGAAATCCGGCTGCAGCTTCAGCACCTGCGCCGCCAAGCTGCGTGCGGCTTCCACCTCGCCCTGCATCACCAGTGCTGCTGCCAGCGTGCGCAGGTTCGATGTCAGCATCGGGTTGCTCGCGAGAGCCTTGCGGCCCCAGCGCACCGCTTCGGCGAAGTCGCCCGAGACGTAGTGGCCTTGGCTGACCATGTGCTCGGTGAAGAAGGCGAAGGGGTCGCGCGGCGACAGCTGCAGGCCGCGCATTGCATGGGCCACAGCACTCTCGCCATCCCCGGTCCAGCCATGCGTGGTGCTGCTCAGCGTCCACGCCAGTGATGCACTCGGCCCGACCGCGATGGCGCGGTCCAGGAAGTGCCGCGCCGCGGAGTAGTCGCGCCGGGTGAACGACAGCGTCTGCCCCTGGATCGCGAGTGCGACCGCGTCATTGTGGTCGCGCTCCAGCGCTTCACCGGCCAGGCGCGCGGCGGCCGCGGTATCAGCCGCGGCATCCGTGCTCCAGCCCTGGGCGGAGTTGTAGTTGTGCCAGGTGGCGGCGTGGCTGCGCACCGCGGCGAAGCCCGGGTCCAGCTCCATCCCCCGCCGCAGCAGGCGCCCAGCCTCGGTGAAGGCGGTGGGCTCCAGCCAGCTCATGCGGTCGAGGCCGCGCAGCAGCAGGTCGTAGGCGGTGAGGCTCGCGGGCGGCTTGCGCCGGGCGCGAGCCAGCTCGTTCTCGCGCACCGAGGGCGCGATGGCGCTGACGATCTCGGCCGTCAGCGTGTCCTGCAGGTCGAACAGGTCGGTGAGCGCGACGTTGCGGCGATCTGCGCGCACCACGGAGCCGCCCGAGGTCTCGATCAGCTCGTTGAAGATCCGCAGGCGCGAGCCGGTGCTGGTGACCGAACCGCTCACGATGTAGCGCACGCCGAGTTCAGTCCCGACGACGCGCGGGTCAAGCGGCTGCTGCGTGTAGGCGAGCGAGGTGCCGCGCCCGATCACGAACAGGTCGCCCAGGCCCGAGAGCTCATGGATCACGCCCTCAACCAGGCCGTTGGCGAGCAGGATCGCATCGGCCTGCCCGGCGGGTGCGGCGAAGGGCAGCACGGCAATGGAGGCCTGGCGCTGGTTATGGTCGCGCGGGGGCAGGGCGGGCGCTGCGGGGCGCGCCGGCACTGTCGCGCTGCGTGCCGGCTGCACGGCAACGGCCGGTGTCAGCGCGGGGCGCGCGGGGGTGGTGCCGCGGAGCAGGTCGCGCAACGCCCGCGTCTCGGCCGAGGGCGCGGCATCGAGCAGCCGCCGCAGCGCCGCCTCGCAGGCGATGTACTCGCGCAAGGCCTGCCCGGTATCGCCCATGTCGGCCAGCGAGCGGATGATGAGCCGCCAGGCGCGTTCATGCGTGGCGTCACGGGCCAGCAGGTCACGCGCGGCGGCAATGCGCTCCTCAGGCGCGGCATCGGCGCGGCAGAGCCGTTCGATCTCGGCTTCCATGCGTTCGCGCAGGCGCCCGTCGATGCGCGCGCGCTCGCCATGCAGCCATTGGTCGAAGGTGGGGGCGAGGTCGCCCAGGTCCTCCAGAAGCGGTGCCTGCGGCCAGGCGACGTGCTCGCCGGGCCGCACTGCCTCGAAGGTGGCGAGGTCGATGGCGCAGGCGTCGGCGGCGAGGCGCAGATCGTCGCGGCGCGCATCGATCAGCGGGGTGCCGGCGGGGCGCAGCGCGGTGCCGAGTTCGGAAAGCGCCTGGCGGAGGGAGTTGCGCGCCTGCTCCTCCGGCACGCGGTCCCACAGCAGGCCGGCGATCCAGGTGCGCCGGACGGAGCGTCCGCCTTCAAGTGCCAGGATGGCCAGCACGGCGCGGCTTTTGCGGGTGCGCGGCAAGAGATCCGGCACAGTGTCGCTCCAGACGCGAAAGCGTCCGAACAGGGATAACTGCACCAAGGGCGCGCCGCGCTTCGGCTGCGGGAGATCGATCGATGGCATCATCGGCACCCTCCCCTCCTGTCCCTGAGCCGAGGCGGCACCGCAGAGGGTGCCTGATGTAACGAGTGTCGCCACTCGCGGCGCGGGGGGCAAGCATTGAACATGCCACCCCTCGGTCGATTTTGCGCTGCAATAACGCAGCACAAGCGAAGGGCTGCGGTCGAGCGCGGAAGCTTCCCTCCACGGCGGCCGATGCGGCGGCCGGGCCAGTCTGCGTCCCGCATTGCCCGGGCGTGGGGCAGCCCGGACGCGGTGCGGTGGGGTTTTCGCGGGGTGGCGCGCGCCGTGGCGCAGCCCGCGGGAGATCGGTTTCATGCAAACTTCCCGTCTCAAGCCTGCCTTCGCGGCGGTGATCCTGGAGGCCGGTGCGCCGAGGGCGGCCGGAGCGGCGTCGCGATCCACCCCAGAGCGACGCAGTGTGCCGCACCGTGCCAGGCACGGGGATGCCGCCATGCTGTGGCGCATGGCGGCCATCGCGCGCGTGTGGTTCGGGTTGCTCGCGCTGGTCATGGTGCTGAGCGCGCCCGATGCCTCGCCCGTCCGCCCGGTGCAGGCGTCAGCCGTGGCGCCGCCGGCGGCACAGCCGGAGCTGCCCCGCACCCGCGCGCTGCGTCATGGTGGGTCCGGCGCAGCCTTGCCGCCGCCGCCCTGATGCGCTGCCTGGCCGGCTCAGCCAGGGATGCGGGGACGCACCTGTTCGGCGAAGCGGCGCATTTCGGCTTCGAAGGGCTGGAATTGCAGCAGCAGCGTCTCGATCCCGGCATCGCGGAACGCGGCGATGCGGTCGGCCACCTGCTGATAGCTGCCGACGAGGCCCGCGGCGGTGCCGCCATTGGTGCCGACGCGGACGGATTTCGCCATGGTCTGGCGCATGACCACCGCGGGGTCCGTGTTGGCCTTCACATAGGCCTTGACGTCGGTGTCCTGGGCGGCGAGCGCGAGCAGGCGTTCATAGGCCGCCTGGGCTTCCGCTTCGGTTTCGCGCGCGATGACGAAGGCGGAGAGGCCGTAGCGCAGCGGTGCGCCGACGCGGGGCCGGCGGGCAACATCGGCGATCAGCGCGGCCACGTCGGGCAAAGGCTGGCCGTTGATGAACCACACATCCGCCTGGGCGGCGGATAACGCGCGGGCGGGTTCGGATTCGCCGCCGACATAGATGCGCGGGCGCGGGCGGTAGGTGCCCGCGGGGCGCAGCATGTAGTCATCGATCTGGAAGTGTTCGCCGTGGTGGGAGACGCGTTCGCCGCGCATCAGCCGTTCGACGATGGCAAGCCATTCAGCGCCGTAGCCGTAGCGCGCGTCATGTTCGAGGAAGGGGATGCCGGCGTTGACGATCTCGCGCTGGTTCCAGGCATTGACCAGGTTGATGGCGAAGCGGCCTTCGCTGATGTGCTCGATCTGCAGCGCCATCTTCGCGAGCACGACGGGGTGGTAGAGCATGGGCTTGATGGCGGCGATGATCTCGATGCGCTGCGTGGTCGCGGCCATGGCGGCGGAAGCGGTCCAGGCTTCGAGCTGGTCCAGCTCCTCCTTGTGCGGGTTGGCGGTGTGCTGGGCGACGAGGACGCAGTCATACCCCAGCGCATCCGCTTCGCGCACCAGGTCGCGGTTGCGCGGCCAGGAGGCGTCGTAGGGTTCTTCGGGGTCGTTCAGCGCGGCGCGGTTGCCGTGGACGAGCGCCCAGATGCCGATGCGGAGGGGGTGGGTCATGGGCGGGAGTGTGCCGCGTGCAGGGCGCGACACAAGGTAGCAGAATGGATATGTGCACGTGGTTGGGTTGAGTGAGGCCCTCGTAGAGGTGTTCGCGCCAGCCTCGCAGCGTTGAGGCGGACGCCGCGTGCCAGCACTTGAGCGTGCGTGCTGCGCACGCGCTTGTGGATCAAGGTCAACCGAAGCCGAGGAAGGCGGCAAGGCCGCGGTTGAGCGAAAGGTTCTCTTCCTCGGATAGGCGGCCAATCTGGGCGCCCACACGCTCACGACGAATGGTCGTGAGCTTGTCAATCTGGATATGGCTTTCGGCGCGGAGGCCGCTCCGCTCACCAGGGCCAACCGGGACGCGCAACAGCGGCGCGCCCGTGAGTTGCGTTGTCATGAGGCAGAGCGTGACGGAGCGCGTCAGGTCGAAAAGGTCCGATTGGACGATAACAGCGGGCCTTGGCTTTCCAGCATAGTCGCCGCCGCTGCGGTCGGCGACCAGGACGATGTCACCGCGGCGCATCGTCGTCTGCGTCGAACTCGGCGATCCGCTCCAGGAAATCCATATCGGCGTCGTAACCGGGCTCGGCGGCGACGAGCAGGGATTGACGGCGTGCTTCGGCGGCAAAGCCGGGGGCGCGGGTGTCGGGCACCCAGATCTGGATGGGCCGGAGTCCGCGCCTACGCAGCTCGGCGCGATGGGCGGCCACGCGCCGTGAGGTGTCCGATGCGCTCATAGGTTACATGTAACGCAAACCGGACGCTCGTTCAAGCCGGTCCAGGGGCGCTGCCCCTGGTGGGGTTCGAAGGGGCGACGCCCCTCGCCTTACTTATTCACGCATCCATCTTCAGCGCCGCAATAAACGCGCTCTGCGGTATCTCCACCTTCCCGAACTGCCGCATGCGCTTCTTCCCCTCCTTCTGCTTGTCCAGCAGCTTGCGCTTGCGGCTGATGTCGCCGCCGTAGCATTTCGCCGTCACGTCCTTGGACAAGGCCGAGATGGTCTCGCGCGCAATGACCTTCCCGCCGATCGCCGCCTGGATCGGGATCTTGAACAACTGGCGGGGGATCAGTTCCTTCAGCTTCTCGCAGATGGACCGCCCGCGCCGATCCGCCTGGCCGCGATGCGCCATGAAGGACAGCGCATCCACGGGTTCGGCATTGACCAGGATGGAGATCTTGACCAGGTCGCCTTCCTGGTAGCTGTCGATCTGGTAGTCGAAGCTCGCATACCCACGGCTCACCGATTTCAGCCGGTCATAAAAATCGAACACCACCTCGTTCAACGGCAGCCGGTACACCGCCATCGCGCGGTTGCCGACATAGGTGAGCTCCACCTGCTGCCCGCGCCGTTCCGAGCACAGCGTCAGGATCGAGCCCAGGTATTCGTCGGGCACCATGATGGTGGCCTTGATCCAGGGCTCCTCGATGCTGTCGATCAGCGTGGGGTCCGGCATGTCGGCGGGGTTGTGCAGGTCGACCAATTCGCCCTTGTTCAAGCGCAGCTTGTAGACCACCGAGGGTGCCGTCGCGATCAGGTCGAGGTCGAATTCGCGGGAGAGGCGTTCCTGAATGATCTCCAGATGCAGCAGCCCCAGGAAGCCACAGCGATAGCCAAAGCCAAGGGCTGCGCTGGATTCCGCCTCGTAATGGAAGCTGGCGTCGTTCAGGCGCAGCTTGGCCAGGCTGTCGCGCAGCTTCTCGAAGTCGTCCGCGTCCACCGGGTACAGCCCGCACCAGACCACGGGGATGGAGGGCTTGAAGCCCGGCAATGCGACGGTCGCGGGGTTGCGGTCATCGGTCAGCGTGTCGCCCACATTGGTGTCGGCGACCGTCTTGATGGCGGCGGTGACGTAGCCCATCTCGCCCGGGCCCAGGCTGTCCACGGCGACCATCTTGGGCGTGAAGACGCCGACCTGTTCCACGATGTGCGTCTGGCCCTTGGCCATCATGCGGATTTTCATGCCGCGCTTGAGGTGCCCGTCGCGCACGCGCACCAGCACGATCACGCCGAGATATGCGTCGTACCAGCTATCGACCAGCAGCGCGGTCAGCGTCTTGGACGCATCCCCGGTCGGCGGCGGCAGGCGCGTGACGATCGCTTCCAGCACGCCTTCGATGTTCAGCCCCGTCTTGGCGGAGATTTCGACCGCTTCGGAAGCGTCGATGCCCACCACATCCTCGATCTGCTGGCGCACGCGCTCGGGCTCGGCCGCAGGCAGGTCGATCTTGTTGAGGATCGGGACGATCTCGTGATGCGCGTCGATTGCCTGGTACACGTTCGCCAGCGTCTGCGCCTCGACCCCCTGGGAGGCATCGACGATCAGCAGCGAGCCCTCGCAGGCGGCCAGCGAGCGGGAGACCTCATAGGCGAAGTCCACGTGCCCGGGCGTGTCCATCAGGTTCAGGACGTAGGTCTTGCCGTCCTTCGCCGGATAGGTGAGGCGCACGGTCTGCGCCTTGATGGTGATGCCGCGCTCCTTCTCGATATCCATGTTGTCGAGCACCTGCTCGGTCATCTCGCGCGCGCTGAGGCCGCCCGTATGCTGGATGAGCCGGTCCGCGAGCGTGGATTTGCCGTGGTCGATATGGGCGATGATCGAGAAGTTGCGGATGAGGCTGAGCGGCGTGTCGGTCATAGGGGATCCTGGGCGCAGGGGGAGGGAGAGGCCCGGGCGCCGCGCTGGGGTGCAGATAGGACAGATTGGCCCCGTGTCAAAGCAGGTTGGCGCCGCGCGGTGCCGTTTGGCCGCCGCCGGCGGGGTCAGGCGCCCTCACGCGGGAGGATGGCGCGCAGGCGCCACATCGCCCAGGCACCCAGCAGCGGGCCCGGGGCGAGCACCGCAAAGGCCCATTCCCAGCCCAGCGCGGCCACCGCGACCGGCATCAGGCCGATGGTGCCTGCGGTCAGCAGGAAGCCCAGGCTGGTCTGAACCGTCAGCATCGTGCCCACATATTCGGGCGGCGAGAGGCGGACGATGCAGGCGGAAAACTGCGCGGAATCGGCCACCACGGCAAAGCCCCAGACCAGCGCTACGGCCAGCACCGCGCCGGTGCCCAGCGCCGTCGCCGGCCCCACCAGCAGGGCGCAGGCCCCCGAGGTGAGCATGCACAGCGCGGCCGTCGCGGCACGGTCCCAGCGGTCGGCGACCAGGCCGGCCACCACGCACCCCACCGCCCCCGCGCCAAGCACGGCGAAGACCCACGGCCCCGCCGCCCCTGGCGCGCCCCCGAGCACGCCCGCCAGGAACAGCCCCACCCAGGCCCACATGGCATACAGCTCCCACATATGCCCCAGATAGCCGAGGTTCGCGAGGCGCAACCCCTTGTTCCGCCACGCTTCCAACGCCTGCGCCGGACGGAACGGGGGCCGCGCCGCCAGCAGCGGTCCGGGCCGGAAGGCCAGGATCGCGAGGCCGCCCAGCACCGCCAACCCACCGGCGCCGCCATAGGCCGCCTGCCACCCCACGCCCCCGAGCAGTCCGGGAAGCACATGCGGCAGCGCCGAGCCGAGCGTGACCGCGCCCACCAGCAACCCGATGAGCAGGCCAAGGTCCCCCTTCGCCCAACTCGCGGCGAGCTTCATGCCCACGGGATAGACGCCGGCCATCGCCGCCCCCGCGATCGCCCGCAGCACCAGCGCTGCCGCACCCGAGGGCGGCACCTGCGTCTGCGCCAGCGTCGCGGCGGCCGCGAGCAGGGCACAGCCCAGGAACAGCCGCCGCGCATCGGTGCGGTCCGCGAGCGAGAACAGTGCGGAGATCAGCGTGCCGGCCACGAAGCCCAGCTGCACCGCGATGGTCAGCAGCCCCGCGCGCCCGGGCGTGATCAAGCTTGCCGCCAGCAGGTCCGGCACCGCCGCCGTGCCCGCGAACCACACCGAAAGGCACAGCACCACGGCCAGGCACAGCACAGCGAGGTTCGCCGCTTTCCCCATCACAAATTCGCCTCGCCCCGCGCTGATGCCGCCAGTCTGCGCCGCCCAGGGCGGCTTGGCGATGCGATCCGCTACTCGATGCGCGCGCCCGAGGTCTCCACCATCTCGCGCCAGCGTGGCGCGTCGGCGGCGATCTTGGCACGCGTCTCGGCCGGCCCGGCGGTGATGACGGGGATCAGCCCTGCGGCGCGCAGCCGCCGGTCGAGCTCCGGCGCGGCCACGGCACGGCGGATGCTGGCCGCGATCTCCTCCTGCACCGGCGCGGGCGTCGCCCCCGGCGCGGTCAGCGCGTTCCAGGACTGCATGTCGAGATCGCCGATGCCCAGGCCGCCGAACTCGCCCAGCCCGGGGACCTCCGGCATCAGCGGCGACCGCGCATTGCTGCCGACCGCGAGGGCAACGAGGCGCCCGGCCGCGACATGGGGCATCAGCGCCGGCATGAAGTCGAACACCATGTCGATATTGCCCGCGAGCAAATCATTCAGTGCCGGCGCCCCGCCGCGATAGGGCACGTGCTCGATCTCCGCCCCCGTGCGCCGCGCGATGGTCGCGATGAGCAGATGCGCCGCACTGCCATTGCCTGCGGACCCCTTCGTCAGCCGGTTGCCCGGCCGCTTGGCCCAGGCGATGAGCGAGGCAAAATCCGTCCAGCCGCGCTCACGCGCGCGCTCCGCAGTCACGCAGCACAGCACGGTGGAGGTGACCAGCTGGATGACGGGTGCCAGGTCGCGCGCGGGATCATAGGGCGGGCGCGCCATCATGATGGGCAAGGCGGTGAAGAAGCCGATGGAAAACACGCCGAGCGTGAGGCCATCCGCCGGCGCCTGGATCAACTGCTGCACGCCAAGGATGCCATTTGCCCCGCCGCGATTCTCGATCACCACCTGTTGCCCGGTGGTGGAGGTCACCGCATCGGCCCAGAGCCGGCCGATGGCATCCGCGGCCCCGCCCGGGGGGAAGGGAATGATCCAGCGCGCCGGGCGCTGCCCTTGCGCGATGGCGGGGACCGCGAGCGGCAGGGTGGCGGCGGCGAGCAGCAGGGGGCGGCGCGTGATCATGGGGAGGACTGCGCATGAGGAAGGCAGGTCGTGTCAATCTCCTGAAGATCGCCCTGGTGGAACAGAATCTAACGCTTGGTGTCGGCCGCTTGCCGCAGCGATGATGGGTAGGGGGCTGGCTCC
>JBKJNV010000073.1:0-3840 GCA_046593435.1 Roseomonas sp. | reverse complement strand
AGACGCCGCTTTCGAAATGCAGCGGCAGCACGGGCATCTGCTCGATCACACGGGCGGAGGCGGCGCGCAGCAGGCGGCCGCGCTCGGCCGTGTCCATGGTGGTCAGCGCCGGGATCGCCAGCGCGTCGAAGCTCGCATCCGACCAGCCGGAATAATTGCTGCCGCCTATGCCACGCGCGCGGTCCGACGTCGCGAGCCAGCCGCGGAAGAACAGCAGCGTCTCCTCCGCGCTTGCCGCCCAGCCGCCCATCGGCACCGAGAACTCGCGCCGGGCGCGGCGGGGGAAAAACACATTGGACGGCATCACATCCACCTCGACCCGCACGCCGATGCGGTTGAAGTACTGCGCGATGGCCTGGGCGATGCGCGAATCATTCACGTAGCGGTTGTTGGTGGCGTGCAGCGTCAGCGAGAAGCCCTCGGCAAAGCCGGCCTCTGCCAGCAGGGCGCGGGCGCGGGCGGGGTCATAGGGCAGCACGGGCAGGCCGGGGATGGTGCCGAACATGCCCTCGGGTAGGATCTGCGCGGCGGGCTGGGACAGGCCATCCATCACCCGCGCGCTGATCGCGGCGCGGTCGATCGCAAGCGAGAGTGCGAGGCGCACGCGCGCATCGCGCAGCGGGTTCGGCCCCACGCCGCCATTGACGAAGGGCGCGGGCTCGCGCTGGTCGAGCTGGAGGAAGATCAGCCGCGTGGTGGGGGCGACGGCGAGGCGCATCGCGGCATTTCCGCGCAGGCGCGGAATGTCGCCGGTGGACGGCGCCTCGATGATATCGTGATCGCCGGCGAGCAGGCCGGCGAGGCGGGGGCCGGCCGCTGTCACGGGTTGCAGCCGCACTTCCCGCCAGTGCGGGCGTGGGCCCCAGTAGTCGTCGTTGCGGTCAAGCCAGGTAACGCCGCTGCGCCCGAAACTGCGCAGGCGAAAGGGGCCGGTGCCGATCGCCGCGCTGCCATCGTTGAACTGCGCGAGGGCCGGCCAGGGCTGCCCGGCGCCGGCGCAATTCGTCTGCGCATCAAAGGCGATCTCGCGCGGCGGCACCAGGCCGGCGGGGATGATGCGCAGGCTCGCGAGGTCCGAGGCGAGCAGCGGTTCGGGCACGCGCGTGGTGATGACGACGCGGTCCGGCGCCTCCGCCACCACGCCGGTGAGGCGGCGCACGGTGGAGGAAAAGCTGAGCGCCACTTCGCCCTCATTGTTGAGGATGCGGCAGAAGGAGAAGACCACGTCGCGCGCGGTGAAGGGCTGGCCATTGTGAAAGCGCACGCCGGGGCGAAGGGTGAATTCCCAGGTCAGGTCATCCCGCCGCGACCAGCTTAGCGCGAGCGAAGGCTGCGCCTTCAGCCGCGCATCGAGGTCCACGAGGCTTTCAAAGACGTGGTCGTGCAGGGTGGAATTCGGTGCCGCGGCGTATTGCTGCGGGTCGGCGGCCGTGGGCTCGGCGGCCATGGCGATGCGCAGGGTCTGCGCCGGGGCGGGAGCAGTTGCGAGGAGCAATCCAAGGGTCGCGGCGAGGAGGCGCATGGGGTCTGGTCCATTCCTGTCGGCAGTCGCGAGGCCGCGCGCTTGGCATGGACGAAGCAGCACGCGGGTGCAATGGGCGGCCGCGGGCCAGGTCTGCGCGCATTCGCCGCGGCGCAGTGCATAGCGGCACAGGTTGGCCGCCAAAGCGGCGGCGCACGCGTGGGGGGATGGGCAGCATCGAGCGCGACACGCGGCGCAGCTTCGCACGACCTGCAGGTGTCAAACGCCGGGCGATTCCTGGATCAGCCGCGCGACTGCATGGCTGGGGCGCCAGGATTCGAACCTGGGAATGGCGGTACCAAAAACCGCTGCCTTACCGCTTGGCGACGCCCCAACGCAGCGCCCTCATAAGGGCGCGGCGGGCGGCGCGGCAAGCCCCCCGCCCCAGCGCCACCAATACGCGGGCATCAGCGCGGCGGCCCGCGTCGCACTCGCTGCATCGGGCAGGATGGCGAAGCAGGTCGCACCCGACCCGCTCATCCGCGCCAGAAGGGCGCCCGGCAAGGCGCCCAGCACCGCCAGGACCGGCGCGATTGCAGGGCAGATCTCGACCGCCGATGCCTCCAGGTCATTGGACAGAAGCGCCAGATCGGATGCCATCGCCGCCGCATCCGCCCAGGCTGGCGGCAGCCTGGCTGGGCCGGAAAAGCGCCCCGCCAGGGCGCGGAACACGGCCGGCGTCGCGACGGGCACGCGCGGGTTCGCCAGCACCAGCCCGAATTCGGGCAGCGCAGGTGCGGCCGTGATCACCTCACCGATGCCGGTCATGCGCAGCGAATCCGCCACCAGGCAGGCGGGCACATCGGCGCCGAGGGCCGGCGCCACGCTCCTCGCCAGCGCGGCAGGCAGGCCCCACAGGGCGGTCAGGGCGCGTAGCGTTGCCGCCGCATCGGCACTGCCGCCCCCGATGCCGGACGCCACGGGGAGGCGCTTTTCCAGATGCAGCGCGGCTGCCGTTGCCACGCCGGCAGCCGCGGCCAAGGCGCGTGCGGCACGCAGCACGAGGTTGTCGGCTTCGGCCCCGAGGGCCGGCGCCTCGGGGCCATCCATGGCCAGGGTGAATGCCGGCGCCTCGGCGGCCGTCACGGCATCACCGATGGCCGCGAAGACCACCAGGCTGTCGAGCAGGTGATAGCCATCCGGCCGCCGCCCCGCGACCTGGAGGAAGAGGTTGACCTTGGCCGGCGCCGCCTGCCGGATCACGGGCGCGGCGGCGTCCCGGCGGGCAGGCCGTCCCGCAGCTTCGCCTCGATGCGTGGGCCCTCGCCCTGCTCCGGGCCAAGTGCGAGGGCGCGCCGCCACTGGAATTCCGCCTCGCGCCGGCGGCCGGCCATCCAGTAGGCGTCGCCCAGGTGGTCGTTGATGACGGAGCTGCGCGATTCCAACTCCACGGCTCGCTCCAGCCAGCGGATCGCCCCGGGCAGGTCGCCCAGTTTGAACAGCGCCCAGCCGAGGCTGTCGGCGATGTTGCCGTCATTGGGGCGAAGTGCCACCGCGCGCTCCAGCATCGCCCGCGCCTCGGTGAGGTTCAGCCCCTGCTCCACCCAGGAATAGCCCAGGTAGTTCAGCACGAAGGGCTGTTCGGGCGAGAGTTCCAGCGCACGGCGGAAATCCGCCTCCGCGCCCGGCCAGCGCCCGGCGCGCTCCTGCGCGATGCCGCGCGCGTAGAAAATCGGCCAGTCCTGGGTTTGCGCCGTGGCGATGCGCGTGATCGCGGCATCATAGGCCTCCACCGCGTCCGCCCATCGGCTGCGCGCGCGCTCAAGGTCGCCCAGGCGCGCGAGCGGCTGCCAGGCAACGGGGCGCGCTGCAGCGAGGCGGCGCAGCACAGTGGCGGCTTCGTCGTGGCGGTTCAGGCGCTCGAGGTAGCCGGCGCGGCGCAGCGCGGCCGCGCCGGCCATCGCATCCCCCTCCGGCACGTCGTTGATCAGCGCGAGTGCGGCCGCGTGCTGGTCTTCCTGGGCAAGCGCGTCGGCGGCCAACAGCAGCGCGGGCGCAAAACCGGGGCGCAGCCGCAGCGCGAGGCGGGTAAGCAGCAAGGAGAATTCAGGTGCGGCCTGACCGCGCAGCGCGGCGGCGAGGGCCAGCTCGGCCTCGGCGATGCCTTCGATCGGTGCGGCGACCGGTTGGCTCGCGAGCAGGCGCCGGCGCCCCTCCTCGCCCGATTCGAGCGCCAGGTCATCCTGGCTGCGCAGGTTTTGCTCCAGCAGGCGAATGGCCTCCGCCTCACGCCCTGCGCGCGCCAGGATGCCGGCCGCGACCTGGATGAGACGCGCGGTGGGCTGTTCCGTCTCAGCGAGTGCCACGCGGATGAAGCG
>JBKJNV010000590.1:0-2929 GCA_046593435.1 Roseomonas sp. | reverse complement strand
GGTGGCGGGCTGTACGTGACCGATCAGGTGCCGAGCCTGTCGCTGCTCAGCGCCGAGGGTGCGCTTGTGGGCAAGTGCCGGCCGATCCTGAACGGGGCGCATGGCATGTGGCGCGGGCCGGATGGCGCGATCTTCCTCAGTGAGCTGAACCCACCCCGGCTGACGAAGTTGGTGCCGGTGGCGGAGTAGGAAAGTAAGATTTTCTTACCAGCGGCGCCTCAACCAAGGCATTGATATTCTTGGCGTTCTGGTAAGAAATTCAGCATTTCTGCTTTTCGGAGCCACTTCGATCGCCAGACCGGGCGCAGCGCTTTTGAGGACTATTTACCTATGCGCCCAAGGGCGCCCGCCGTCAAGGCTGGCGGTGCCGCGCCGCCGGGTGCAACGCGGACAGGCGTGACCCTGCGTTGAACAGCTTCTCCCGGTAGGTGCCCGCGGCGTAGGCAGTCTTGTAGACACCGCGCCGCTGCAGCTCCGGCACCACCAGGTCGATGAAGGCGTCGAGGCATTCCGGCAGCACCGTGCGGGACAGGTTGAAGCCGTCCACATCCGCCGTGGCCATCCAGCCCTGAAGGGCATCCGCGACCTGCACGGGGTCCCCCACGATCGGCGGCTGCCGGCTGCCCAGGACCGATTGCGCCAGCAATTGCCGCTTGGTCCAGGACGGGCCCGCGACCTTGGCCATGGTTTCCGCATTGGAGCGGATGGCGTTGGACGGTGCGGCGGCCACCACCGGCTCATCCATCCCGAAGCGCGCGAGGTCGATCCCCAGCGAGGCGGAGGCATGCGCCAGGGCGCCCTCCGCGTCGGCGTGGCGCGCGTATTCGGCCAGCAGGTCGCGCGCTTCGGCCTCGGTGCGGCCGACCACCACGGTCGCACCCGCGAAGACCAGGATGGGGCGCGGGGCGGCGGCGGCGCGCAGCTGCGCGACGAGCGTGGCGACAACGGACGGGTTGGAGCCGTTGACGAAGACGCATTCCGCATGGCGGCCGGCGAATTGCCGTCCGCGCGTGCTGGCACCGGCCTGGTAGAGCACCGGCGTGCGCTGCGGCGAAGGCTCGCACAGATGGATGGCGTCGAGGCTGTATTGCGGCCCGCGATGGCTGATGCGGCGGACGCGCGCGGGGTTCGTGTAGCTGCGGTTCGCGGCGTCGCGCTGGACGGCGTCATCGGCCCAGCTGCCTTCCCACAGGGCATAGACGGCGTCCATGTACTCGTCGGCCAGGTCGTAGCGGTCGTCGTGGCGCATCTGCTCGGCGTAGCCCAGCGCGCGCGCCGCGCTGTCGAGATAGCCGGTGACGATGTTCCAGCCGATGCGGCCGCGGGTCAGGTGATCGAGCGTGCTCATCCGACGCGCCATCAGGTAGGGCGCCTCGTAGGCAAGGTTGCAGGTCACGCCGAAGCCCAGATGCGTGGTCACCGCCGCCATGGCGGGGATGGTCAGCACCGGGTCCAGAAGGGGAACCTGCACCGCCCCGCGGAGTGCGGCATCCGGGCTGCCGCCATGGACGTCATAGATGCCGAGCACATCGGCGAGGAACAGCCCGTCGAACAATCCACGCTCTAGCCGGCGCGCAAGGTCCATCCAATGGTCCAGGCTCGCGTAGTTGGCGCTGGTGTCGCGCGGGTGGGTCCACATCCCGTGCTGGATATGGCCCGGTGTCGCCATGTCGAAGGCGTTCAAGCGCATCTGGCGCGGCGTGGTCATCCGCGCAGGTGGCACGCCACCCAATGCCCGGCCTGGGTTTCCCGCAAGGGCGGGATCTCGGTCGCACACGGGTCCGGCTTCATGATCGGGCAGCGGGTGTGGAAGTGGCAGCCGCGCGGCGGGTTGATCGGGTTCGGCACATCGCCCTTGAGCATGATGCGGGTTCGCTTGAGTGTGGGGTCCGGGATCGGCACCGCCGAGAGCAGCGCTTCCGTATAGGGGTGCGTCGGCGTGGTGTAGAGGTCCCGCGCGGTGGCGATCTCGACGATGCGGCCGAGATACATCACCGCGACGCGGTCCGAGATGTGTTCCACCACCGACAGGTCATGGGCAATGAACAGGAAGGTGAGGCCGAATTTCTCCTGCAGGTCTTCGAGCAGGTTCACCACCTGCGCCTGGATCGAGACATCGAGCGCGCTCACCGGCTCATCGCAGACCACCAGTTTCGGCGAGACCGCGAGCGCGCGCGCGATGCCGATGCGCTGGCGCTGGCCCCCCGAAAACTCATGCGGGAAGCGGCGCATGTGGTCCGCGTTCAGGCCGACGGTCTCGAGCAACTCCACCACCCGGTCCTCGCGCTGCCGCGCGGTCTTCGCGAGCTTATGGATGATCAGCGCCTCGGCGACGATCGCGCCCACCGTCATTCGCGGGTTGAGCGAGGCGAAGGGGTCCTGGAAGATGATCTGCATGTCGCGCCGCAGCCTCCGCAGCGCGTTGACGTCCAGCGCGGTGACGTCGCGTCCCTCGAACACCACCTCGCCCGAGGTGGGTTCGATGAGCCGCAGGATCAGACGGCCGGTGGTGGATTTGCCGCAGCCGGATTCACCCACCAGGCCAAGCGTTTCGCCCGGGGCGATGTCGAAGCTGACACCGCTGACGGCATGCACCTGGTCGACGGTGCGGCGCAGCAGCCCACCCTTCACGGGGAAGCGCTTGACGAGGTTCCGCACGCTCAGAAGTGGGGCGGCCATGGCACTGGGTTCCGTCATAGGATGCACGCCACCTTGTGCCCAGGTGCCACCTCGCGCAGCGGCGGTTCGGCGGCGATGCAGGCATCGCTCACGTAGCGGCAGCGCGCGGCGAAACGGCACCCCTGCGGAGGGTTGAGCAGGCTTGGCACCGAGCCGGGGATCGCCTCGAGGCGGGTATGCGTGGTGGCCGCGAGGTCGATGCGCGGGATGGAGCGGATGAGGCCCTGCGTGTAGGGGTGGCGCGGTGTTG
>JBKJNV010000414.1:0-3454 GCA_046593435.1 Roseomonas sp. | reverse complement strand
GCCGCGGCCGAGAGCATCGCCACCGACCAGCGCGGCACGCCGCTCGTCGAGGTGCGCGGCCTCACCAAGCACTTCAAGGTGCCGCTGCGCGGCTTCTTCGCCGGCCACGCGACAGTGCGCGCCGCCGAGGATGTCTCCTTCACCATCGCGCGCGGCGAAACGCTCGGCCTGGTGGGTGAAAGCGGATGCGGCAAGACCACGGTTGGGCGCGTCGTCCTCCAGCTCGAAGCCGCGACGCGGGGCAGCATCCTGTTCGATGGCGAGGACCTGGCCACCGCGTCCCGCGCCCGCATGCGCGACCTGCGCACCCGCATCCAGGTGATCTTCCAGGACCCGTTCAGCTCGCTCAACCCGCGCATGACGGTCGGCGGCACCATCGCCGAGCCGCTGCTCAAGCGCCGCGGATTCACCCGCCCCGATGCCCGCACGCGCGTCGATGCGCTGCTCGACCAGGTGGGCCTGCTGCGCGAGATGGCGGAGCGCTACCCGCACCAGCTCTCCGGCGGCCAGCGCCAGCGCGTGGGCATCGCACGGGCGCTGGCGATGGAGCCCGACTTCATCGTCTGCGACGAACCCGTCTCGGCACTTGACGTCTCCATCCAGGGCCAGATCGTCAACCTGCTGGCCGAGCTTCAGCGCAGCCTCGGCATCGCCTACCTGTTCATCGCCCATGACCTCGCCGTGGTGCGGCATCTCTCGCACCGCATCGTGGTGATGTATCTCGGCCGGGTGATGGAAGTGGCGGACCGCGACACGCTCTACGCGGACCCGCTGCACCCCTACACGAAGGCGCTGCTCGACGCCGCACCCATCCCCGACCCGGCGGTGGAACGCCGCCGCGCGCCGCGCGCGTTGCGCGGCGAGATCCCCTCGCCGCTCGCCCCGCCACGGGGATGCGTCTTCCACACCCGCTGCCCGCTGGCCACCGCCGAATGCGCTGCCGAAATCCCCGCATTGCGCGAAATCCGCCCCGGCCACATGGCCGCGTGCATCAAGATCTGAGGGCGCCGCCATGCTCCGCTACATCGCCCGCCGCATCGCGCTCATGGTGCCCACCCTGCTGGGCGTCGCGCTGCTGACCTTCATCATGCTGCGCGTCGTGCCCGGCGATGTGGTGGAGGTGAAGCTGCGCGCCGATGGCGGCCATGTGACGCAGGAGATCATCGCCCGCGAACGCGCCCGCCTGGGGCTCGACAAGCCGCTGCCCGTGCAATTCGTCGACTGGATGACCGGCCTCGTCACGCTCGATCTCGGCAACTCGATGTGGACCGGGCGACCGGTGGCCGAGGAGATCGGCGTCCGCATCGGGCTCACCTTCCAGGTCGCGCTGATGGCGGCCTTCATCTCGGTGCTGATCGCCATTCCGCTCGGCACCGTCTCGGCGTTGTTCCGCGACACCTGGGTGGATTACGTCGTCCGAATATTCACCATCGCGGGTCTCGCCATCCCGTCCTTCTGGTTCGGCATGTTGACGTTGATGCTGCTGCTGACCGTCTTCCAATGGTCGCCGCCGGTTACCTACACGCCGTTCTACGAAGACCCCGTCCAGAACATGGCGCAGCTCATCTGGCCGGCGCTCGCAGTGGGGTATCGCTACGCCGCGGTTGTCGCGCGCATGGTGCGCTCCTCCATCATCGAGGTGATGCGCGAGGACTACATCCGCACCGCGCGCGCCAAGGGCGTGTTCGAGCGCCTGGTGGTCGCCCGCCACGCCATGCGCAACGCGCTGCTGCCGGCGGTCACCTTGATTGGGCTGGAATTCGCATTCCTGCTCGGCGGCCTGGTCGTGACCGAGCAGGTGTTCAACCTCAACGGCATCGGCCGCCTGTTCGTCGAAGCGGTGTCGCGCAACGACTTCGTGCTGATCCAGGCGCTGGTCATGCTGTTCGCCGCGGTGTTCGTGACCATGAACCTGATCGTCGACCTGCTCTACGGCGTGCTCGACCCGCGCGTGCGGCACGCCTGAGGAAACGCCCCATGTCAGCCACCGCCCTGCCCGCCTTCCGCGCGCCGAACCCGGTCCTCGCCTTCATTCGTGCCCAGCCCCTGGGTGCCGCCGGCCTGATCGTCATCCTGGCGATGGGCACGGCTGCGATCCTCGCCGAAGCGATCGCGCCCTACGACCCCGAAGCGATCGACTTCATGTCCATGCTCGCAGCACCCTCGCTCGAACATCCCTTCGGTACCGATGCTTTCGGGCGCGATATCCTCACCCGCATCATCTACGGCGCGCGCACCGCGCTCACCATCGGCTTCCTCTCCTCCTTCATCGGCTGTACGGCAGGCGGGCTGCTGGGCGTCGCCTCGGCCTATTTCGGCGGCCGCGCCGACCTGCTGATCATGCGCCTCGTCGATGTGATGCTGTCCTTCCCGATCATCGTGCTCGCGCTCGTCGTCGTCGCCGTGCTGGGCAAGACGGCGGTGCTGGGGATCGACCTCAACCTGGTGCTTGCCATCGCCATCCCGATCATCCCGCGCGCCTGCCGCGTGGTGCGCGCGGCGGCCCTCTCGGTGCGGCAGATGCCCTACATCGATGCCGCGCGGGCGGGGGGGTATTCCTCGGCGCACATCATCCTCCGCCACATGGCGCCCAATGTGCTCGCCCCCTACCTGATCCTGCTCACCGCCTATGTGGCGCAGGCAATATTGCTCGAGGCCTCGCTGTCCTTCCTCGGGCTTGGCGTGCAGGAACCCAAGCCCGCCTGGGGGCTCATGCTCGCCGGCGACAGCGCGACTTTCTACCAGGAAGCGCCGTGGATGATCCTGTTCCCCGGCCTCGCGATCTCGCTCGCGGTCTTCGCCTTCAACCTGTTCGGCGATTCGCTGCGCGACTGGCTCGACCCGAAATTCCGCACCTGAGCGGCAAGACAACAGAAGGGATACGTTCCATGGCTGACGACACCCCCATCGCACTTTCCCGCCGCGCCATGCTCGCCATGCCGGCACTCGTCTACGGCACCGCGGCCCTTGGCCAGACACCGGGCGGAGAGCCGCAGCGCGGCGGGACCCTGCAATTCGCCATCGCCGCCGAGCCCCCCACCTACGACCTGCACCAGACCGGCACCTTCGCCGTGATGCATCGCGTCGCACCCCACTACTCGACGCTGCTGCAATACGAGCAGAACAACTACCCCAACATCGTGGGCGACCTGGCCGCGAGTTGGGAAGCCGCGCCCGACCAGCTCACCTACACTTTCCGCCTGCACCCCAATGTCCGCTTCCATGACGGCACCATCCTCACCTCCGAGGATGTCCGCGCCAGCTATGCGCGCATGATCGCGCCGCCCGATGGCGTCACCTCCAACCGCCAGCCCGCCTTCGAGCAGATCGGCGAGATCCAGACGCCGGACCCGCTGACGGTGGTGTTCAAGATGAAGCGCGTCGATGCGTCGATCATGGATACCTTCGTCTCGCCGTGGAATTCCATCTTCAGCGCGGCACGGCTGCGCGCGGA
>JBKJNV010000413.1:0-4145 GCA_046593435.1 Roseomonas sp. | reverse complement strand
AGCTCATGGCGGGGCTTATAGACGCCTCACTTGCCGATACAAAACTCCTTGAAGACGATATCGAGAATAGCCTCGACATCGACCTTCCCGGAGAGGCGGCCCAGGGCGCGCAGCGCGCCGCGCAACGCTTCCGCGACGAGTTCCGGCAGACGAGCCTGTGCAGCCTCATCCAACCAGTGCGTGGCTTCGCCAAGGGCGGCCCGGTGACGGGGGCGGGTCAGGATGCCCCCGCCGCCCGCCCGCGCGGCAGCGGCCTTCATGAGGCTGGCGCGCAACGTGTCGAGGCCCAAACCCGTGCGGGTGGACACCTGCAGGGCGCCGTCCAACACCGGAGGACCAAGATCGGCCTTGGTCCCGATGACGATCGCATCCGGCCCGACCAGGGCGAGCGTCGCTGCGTCGGGCGCGGCATCGGCAGCAAAAAGCAGCAGCCGCAGGTCGGCCGTTTCCGCACGCGCCAGCGCGCGCCGAACGCCCTCGGCCTCAATCGCCTCCGCCGCATTGCGAAGGCCAGCCGTATCGCAAAGCGTCACGGGGATCCCGCCAAGGTCCAAGCCGATTTCGATGACGTCTCGCGTCGTGCCCGCAAGCGGCGAGACGATCGCTGCCTCACGCTCGGCAAGGGCATTGAGCAGCGAAGATTTTCCGGTATTTGGCGCGCCGAGGATCGCCATGGTCAGCCCCACGCGCAGGCGCTCACCACGGGACGCCTGCGCGAGCTCCGCTTTAATCTCGGCGGACAGAGCGCGCGCCCCGGCCTGCGCCCGCAGCGTGAGGTCGTTCGGCAAGTCATCTTCGGCAAATTCGATAGCGGCTTCCTGATGCGCGAGCAGCCCCGCGCATTGGGCAGTCCAATCCGCATTACGCCGTGAGAGGGCGCCGCCTGCCTGAGCAAGTGCCTGCCGGCGTTGTTCAGCCGTGTCGGCGGCAATCAGGTCGGCAATGCCCTCGGCCTCGGTCAGGTCAAGGCGACCGTGCAGGAAGGCGCGGCGCGTGAATTCCCCCGCCTCCGCCGGTCGCGTGCCGAGCGCCACGAGGGCGTCCGTCACGCCAAGCAGCACAGCACGGCCCCCGTGGAGGTGGAGTTCCGCCACGTCCTCTCCGGTATAGGAGGCCGGCGCGGGAAACCAAATGACGAGCGCTTGGTCGAGAGTTTCACCCTGAGCATTGCGCAAGCGGCAAAGGCTCGCATGACGCGGTGCTGGAAGCCGACCGGCGATGGCCCGCAGCACATTGCCGGCATCCGGGCCGGACAACCGCAAGACTGACAGGGCCGCACGCCCGGCGCCCGAGGCAAGCGCAAAGATCGTCCCGTGACTCACCCCGCGGCGCTGTGCTTCACGTGAAACATATCAGCGCGCCGGCAACATCAGTTCGAAAGCGCGCTCTCCGCGTACCAGGTGCGCCTCGAGCACCGCATCAACATCGGAGGTTGTTTTGATTCCGTACCAGACGCCCTCGGGGTAGATCACCATCGTCGGCCCGTGCTCGCAGCGATCCAGGCAGCCGGCCATGTTGACCCGAACATCGGCCAAACCGAGCTCCTTCGCGCGAACCTTCATGTAGTCGCGCAGCGCCTCGCTGCCGGCAGCCGCGCAGCTGCCCCGCTTGTGGCCGTCTGGCCGGCGGTTGCAGCAGACAAAGACATGCGCCTGAAAATACGGCGCCGGATCGGCAGCATGGGTCACGATGAGCCTCGAAGCCTGTGAGCACCCGATGTAGCGACGCGGACGCGGTGTCACCAGTGCCCTGGCTTGACGTGCAGCGCCCCAGGGTATTCCCATCCCGCCATGCCACAGCTTTCCTTCCTCACGCCACTCGGCGAGATCACCGTCTCCGAGGAGGCAGGATCAATCATCGCGCTCGACTGGGGCCGCGGCCGTGACCAGGACGAGACACCGCTGCTCCAGCAGGCGCGCGCCCAGCTGCAAGACTATTTCGACGGCCGCCGCATGGCTTTCGACCTGCCGCTTGCCCCACAGGGCACCGCTTTCCGACAGCGCGTCTGGAAGGCGATGTGCGCCATCCCCGCCGGTAAGACCCGCAGCTATGGCGACGTCGCGCGCGAGCTTGGCTCTGCGGCCCGGGCCGTTGGCGGCGCATGCGGTGCCAACCCCGTCCCCATCCTTATTCCATGCCATCGGATCGTGGGCGAACAGGGCGGGGTGGGTGGCTATTCGGGCGGCGATGGCCCGGCTACGAAGCGTATACTTCTGGCGCTGGAAGCAGCGGCCGTCAGCAAAGGGATTGTCTCGCGATGAACCATGCCATCCGCGTCCATGAAAACGGCGGTCCCGAGAAGCTCCTGTGGGAGGAAGTCCCGATGCCCGCCCCCAAGGCCGGCGAGGCGCTGATCCGTCACAAGGCGGTCGGCCTGAACTACATCGATGTCTACTTCCGCACCGGCCTGTACAAATCCCCCTCCATGCCCGCCACCATCGGCATGGAGGCCTCCGGCATCGTCGAAGCCATCGGCGAGGACGTGACGGAAGTGGCCGTGGGTGACCGCGTCGCCTACGCATCCGGCCCGATCGGCGCCTACGCCCAGGCTCGCACGCTGAAGGCCGATCGCCTGGTGAAGCTGCCCGACGCGCTCAGCTTCGAACAAGGTGCGGCGATGATGCTGCAGGGCATGACGGCGCAATGCCTGCTCAAGCGCACCTATCCGGTGAAATCCGGCGACACCATCCTGGTCCACGCCGCGGCCGGCGGCGTCGGCCTCATCCTGTGCCAATGGGCGAAATCCCTCGGCGTCACGGTGATCGGCGTCGTTGGGACGCAGGCCAAGGCGGACCTCGCCAAGGCGAATGGCGCCGCGCATGTCATCCTCTCGAACGAGGATATTCCCGCCCGTGTGAAGGCCATCACCGGCGGCGCCATGGTGCCCGTCTCCTATGACAGCGTGGGCAAGGACACCTTCATGGCCTCGCTCGACAGCCTGGCGCCGCTGGGGATGATGGTCAGCTACGGTAACGCCTCCGGCCCCGTGCCGCCCTTTGACATCGGGGTCCTCGCGGCCAAGGGCTCGCTGTTTCTGACCCGCCCCTCGCTCAACACCTACACGGCGAAGCGCGAGGATCTGGTCGCCTCCGCCAAGGACCTGTTCGCGGCGGTCATCTCCGGCGCGGTGAAGCTCAGCATCAACCAACACTTCCCGCTGCAGGACGCAGCGGCCGCACACCGTGCGCTTGAGGCGCGGCAGACCACGGGCAGCACCGTCCTCATCCCCTGATCCGCTGAGCAACTGTGCCCCTGGGGCGACGCGCTCAGCCGAGCGCGTCGATCGCCTCCGCAAGGCGGACATCACGCGCCGACAGCCCGCCCGCATCATGGGTGCTCAGCGTGATGGTCACGCGGTTATAGACATTGGACCATTCCGGGTGATGGTCCTGCGCCTCCGCGAGCAACGCGACCCGGCTCATGAAGCCCCAGGCTTCGGAGAAATCGCGGAAGCGGAAGTCGCGGGTCAGCGCGTCCTGCCCCGGCACCATCGCCCAGCGCGGCAGCCGCGCCCCCAGCGTGCCGCGCGCCGCGTCATCAAGCCTCTCGACAGGCATCAGCCCCTCCCTTGACCCCGAGGCCGCGGCATCGCCATCTGCGCCCCATGCGCCATGGCACCCCGCCCACCACCGAAGACATCCTGGACATGGCGGAGACCGCGCTAGACGCAATCCCCGCCATGCTCCGCCAGAAGGTGCGCGGCACCGCCATCCTGGTCGAGGATGTGCCGGATGAGGAAACCCTGGCCGAACTCGGCCTCGACAATGTGTGGGAGTTGACGGGCCTGTATCGCGGTATCCCGCTGACGGAGAAATCGGCGGCCGACACACCGATGTCGCCCGACACCATCCTGCTCTATCGCGAGCCGATCCTGCTCGAATGGATCGAGACCGGCGAGGACCTGTTCGCCCTGGTGCGCAACGTGCTGATCCACGAGATCGGCCACCATTTCGGCCTGTCCGACGCCGATATCGAACGCCTCGAACGGGACGAATAGGCGCCGCGTCTGCGCCAGGCCAGCCAAACAGGCGTGCGCGCGGCGCGAGCCATCAATGCGCGTGCTGGCGTGTCCCGGCTGCCTGCACGCGAAGCTGCACCGTCACTTCGCCTGCCTGCGCAAAGCGCAGCGTCAGGGGCACATCGGC
>JBKJNV010000330.1:0-3862 GCA_046593435.1 Roseomonas sp. | reverse complement strand
ATCCTTGTTCGACCTGCCGCCCAGGGTCACGTGCTTGGGCGAGCCATGCATCACCGGGCACTTGCCCGCGCCGGGGCCACTCAATCCGTCCATAGTCTTTCTCCAATGCCTGTTTTTCGGGGAAGGCGCATCCATCGGGCGGGCCTTGGCCCTGCGGCGGGCGAAGCATGCGTGGCGATGCCCCGGATACCCGCCGCCTTCCTTCAGACGCCTCTCCCCGAGATCGTCCAGGTGACAGAATAGGGTCTGGGGTGCAGAGCGCAATGGCGGCGTGCCGGTCTTGGAGGCGCGGCGCCAGGGTGTCACATTCACGCATGCACGATCCCTTCGGACTGAGCCGTTTCCTCGACGCGCAGACCGGCATGATGTCCGCGGTGGAGGCCGAGCTCCGCGCCGGGCGCAAAACCAGCCATTGGATGTGGTTCATCTTTCCCCAGCTGCGCGCCTTGGGCCGCAGCGGCACGGCGCTGCATTTCGGCATCACGGGCATAGCCGAGGCGCGCGCCTATCTCGGGCACGCGGTGCTGGGGCCGCGCCTGGTCGCCTGCGCGGGGATGGTGCTGGACCAGGCCGGCGCCAGCATGTGCGGAAGCACGGCGCACGCCATCTTCGGCAGCCCGGATGATGTGAAGCTGCGCTCCTCCATGACGCTGTTCGCCGCCACGGACCCGGCCGAGCCTGTCTTCGCCGCCGTGCTGGACGCCTTCTTCGCGGGCGAGGCCGACCCGCTCACCGCGCAGCTGCTGGATGCGGGCTGAGGTTCGAGTGGGGTTGTGCGCCAGGCGCAGCCAACTGATTTCTGTGGTTGCGCGCTTCCCGCCCGGCGGGCCGCCGCATCTGACCCTACGCGCCATCCTGCGCAGGCTCAGCGCGGCGCCGGAGTCCAGGGCAGCCCCCGGGGTCCGCACTTCGTGACCCGGACGCTGCGATTGACCTGTGTCATGGCGCGCCGGCCGGCGCCATGCTGCGCTCCATCGCGGGAGGGCCAAGACCATGCGCGACCAGCCGATCGCCGACCTCATACGGGACCAGGATCCGCTGACCCTGCCGCCCGAGACCACCATACGCGACGCTTGTGCCCGCATGCGGGACCGCCGTGTCGGCGCCGTCCTCGTCACGACCGATGACGGCGGGCTTGCGGGTATTTTCACCGGCCGCGACGCAGTCTGCCGCATGCTGGCCGAGGGGCTTGACGCAGCCCGCGTCACGCTTGGCGAAGCGATGACACCCGCGCCTGACACCTTGCCGCCAACCGCGACTTCCATGGAGGCACTGCGCCTGATGCAGGACCGCCGCTGCCGGCACGTGCCGATCCTGCGCGAGGGCCGGGTCGTCGGCATCGTCTCACGTGGGGATTTCCGTGCCTTGGCTCATGCCCGGCTCACCGAGGAAAACGGCTTCTTCGAGGTCCTGCGATGAGCCGCGCGGCATCCGCCTGCGCCGCACTGCTGGCGCTGGCCGCCCTGCTCCTGGCCGCAAGGCCGGCTGCGGCACAAGCTGTGGGTGATGTTCGTACCGGACAGCGCCTGGCTGCAACCTGGTGTAGCGCCTGCCACATCACGGGGCGCGATATGCCAGGCCCGGCTTCGGACCCGGCGCCGAGCTTTGCCGCCATTGCTGCCATGCCTTCGACCACGGCGATGTCGCTGCGCGCCTTCCTGCAGACACCCCACCGGCTGATGCCGGATTACAACCTCACGCGGCGCGAAACCGACGACCTGGTCGCCTACATCCTTTCCCAGCGCCGCCCGTAGCGCCCCGCGCCTGAATCCTGCCACTGACCGGCGGGTTGGCGGTCGGGCGGCGCGGCACCCTGCGGGTTGCGTTGCGTGCTGTCCGGGCCGATATTTCATGAATCAGGGCCGTCACGGAAGGAACCACCGCATGCCGCGCAGCGACACGGGCCTCGATTTTGAGCTCGGGGAGACGACCGATGCGCTGCGCAACATGGTGGCCGACTTCGCGGCGCGGGAGATAGCCCCGCTCGCCGCCGGCATTGACCGCGACAATGCCTTCCCCATGCATCTGTGGCGCCGCATGGGCGAACTGGGCCTGCTCGGCGTCACGGTCGAGGAGGAGCATGGCGGTGCTGGCCTGAGCTACCTGGACCACGTGGTGGTGATGGAGGAGCTCAGCCGCGCCTCGGCCTCGGTGGGGCTATCCTACGGGGCGCATTCGAACCTCTGCGTCAACCAGATCCGGCGCAGCGGAACCGCCGCCCAGAAACGCGCCTATCTGCCGAAGCTGCTCAGCGGCGAGCATGTCGGGGCGCTGGCGATGTCGGAGACAGGGGCGGGGTCCG
This sequence comes from Roseomonas sp., assembly GCA_046593435.1. Classification (GTDB taxonomy): domain Bacteria; phylum Pseudomonadota; class Alphaproteobacteria; order Acetobacterales; family Acetobacteraceae; genus Plastoroseomonas. Next base: position 1,560 of record JBKJNV010000330.1, on the reverse strand, counting down.
ACGTGGTGGGGATGAAGCTGCGCGCGGAGCGCCGGGGCGATCGCTACATCCTCAATGGCGGGAAGATGTGGATCACCAATGGGCCGGATGCCGATGTGCTGGTGGTCTATGCGAAGACGGCGCCGGAGGCAGGTTCGCGCGGGATCACCGCCTTCCTCGTCGAGCGCGGCTTCGCCGGCTTCTCGACCGGTGCGAAGCTCGACAAGCTCGGCATGCGCGGGTCGAACACCTGCGAGCTGATCTTCGCGGATTGCGAAATCCCTGCGGAGAATGTGCTGGGTGCCGAGGGCGGCGGCGTCGGGGTGCTGATGAGCGGGCTCGACTATGAACGCGCGGTGCTGGCCGGCGGGGCGCTGGGCATCATGCGTGCCTGCCTGGACCTGGTGCTGCCCTATACGCGGGAGAGGAAGCAGTTCGGCCAGGCCATCGGCGAGTTCCAGCTGATGCAGGGCAAGCTCGCGGATATCTACACCATCACCAATGCCGCGCGCGCCTATGTCTACGCGGTCGCGCGCGCCTGTGACCGCGGACGGCCCACGCGCAAGGACGCCGCGGGCGCGATCCTGTTCGCTGCCGAGAAGGCGACCTGGGCGGCGCTGGAAGCGATCCAGGCGCTGGGCGGCAATGGCTACACCAATGACTATCCGGCCGGGCGGCTGCTGCGCGATGCGAAGCTGTATGAGATCGGTGCCGGGACAAGCGAAATCCGCCGCATGCTCATCGGACGCGAACTCTTCGCCGAGGGTGGCTGATGCCGGCGATCGAGAGTCGCTTCGATGCGGCTGCGCCTGAGAGCCTCGCCAATGCGGGGGCGATGCGTGCGGTGGTGGCAGACCTCCGCGCGCAGGCCGCGCGCGTCGAGGCGGGCGGCGGTGCGGCCGCACGCGACCGCCATGTCGCGCGTGGAAAGCTGCTGCCGCGCGAACGGGTGCGGCTGCTACTCGATCCGCTGTCGCCCTTCCTCGAAATCGGCCAGCTTGCGGCGCATGGGATGTATGAGGATGCGGTGCCCTCGGCCGGGCTGATCGCGGGGATCGGGCGCATCAGTGGGCGTGCGTGCATGGTCATCGCCAACGACGCGACGGTGAAGGGCGGCACCTATTTTCCGCTGACGGTGAAGAAGCACCTGCGCGCGCAGGAGATCGCGGAGCAGAACCGCCTACCCTGCCTGTATCTGGTCGACTCAGGCGGGGCGAACTTGCCGAACCAGGATGAGGTCTTCCCCGACCGTGACCATTTCGGGCGCATCTTCTTCAACCAGGCGCGCATGTCGTCGCTGGGCATTCCGCAGATCGCGGTGGTGATGGGGTCCTGCACGGCTGGCGGCGCCTATGTGCCGGCGATGTCGGACGAGACCATCATCGTGCGCGAGCAGGGCACAATCTTCCTGGCGGGCCCCCCGCTGGTGAAGGCCGCGACCGGCGAGGTGGTGAGCGCGGAGGCGCTGGGTGGTGCCGATGTGCACACCCGCATCTCGGGCGTCGCCGACCACCTGGCGGAGAGCGACGGGCATGCGCTGGGCCTTGCGCGCGGCGCGGTGGCGCGGCTGAACGCGATCCC
>JBKJNV010000681.1:0-4403 GCA_046593435.1 Roseomonas sp. | reverse complement strand
CTTCGCGTCCTCCAACGCGGTGTATGGCTACGGCCCGGGCGTGTCCGGCGACCTGGTCGAGGACACGCCCTTCCACTCCGTCGGTGCGCCGCGGGCGGCAATTCTCTACGGCGCATCCAAGATCATCGGCGAGCAGCTCTGCCGGCATTACAAGCGCAAGCACGGGCTCAACTACGTCGTGCTGCGCTATTCCACCGTCTATGGCGAGCGGCAGCATTACCGCGCCGCGAACGCGCTCTACATCATCGAGACCTATGACAAGGTGAAACGCGGTGAAGCGCCGCAGGTCTTCGGCGATGGCAGCGAGACCAAGCATTTTGTGTACGTGGGCGACCTTGCGCGTGCCAACCGCATGGCGTTCGAAAGTGCGGCGACGGATGTGGCCGTCAACACCTCCGGGCCACGCCCAGTGACAACGCTGGATCTGGTGCGGATGGTCACGCGCCTGGCCGGCAGCGACATCGCGCCGCAATTCGTGGGCGACACACCGGGCCAAGTGCGCCTGACCTCCGGAGGTGCCTTCCGCATCGCGCATGAGGCAGCCTTCGCGGCGATCGGCTGGAAGCCGCTGGTCGAGATGGAGGAAGGCCTCGCCCGGCTGATCGCCTGGAAAGAAGCCGCCGCGCGGGCCATCGCGGCCACAAACAACGAAGGGAAAATGTCATGAAGCGCAGGACCATCCTTGCCGGCAGCACTTTACTTGCGGTCCCCGCGGGTCTGGCCGCACCGGCACTCGCCCAGACGCCGCGCTGGCCGGACCGGCCGGTGGAAATCGTCGTCGGCTTCGTCGCCGGTGGTGCGACGGACCTCGATGCGCGGCTGTTTGCGCGCATGCTGGAGCAACGCATCGGCGGCAGCGTCGTCGTCGTGAACCGCCCAGGCGCGGGCGGTGAGGTGGCACTCGGCGCGGTGGCACGCTCGCGCCCCGACGGGCACATGATCGCCACCACCAACATGCCCGGCTTCCTCACCGTGCCGATCGAGCGACAGGCGCAGTTCCGCATGGAGGATTTTGTCGGCATCGGGAACCTGGTGACGGACCCATGCGCCGTGACCGTGCATGCCGAGAGCCGCTTCCGCACGCTGCAGGACCTGATCGATGCGGCGAAGGCCGCGCCCGATACCATCACCTTCGCCTCCCCCGGCGTCGGCACCGATGACCACCTCGAAATGGTGCTGATCGGCGAGGCGACGGGCGCACGCTTCGTCCACGTGGTGTTCCAGGGCGATCCGCAGCTGCGCACCGCCATCCTGGGCCGCCAGGTCGATGCGATGGGGCTGAACCTTGGCCCCGTGACGGCCGCGCCGGACGGGCTGCGCATGCTGGCCCAGGCGGGTGCCACGCGAAGCCCCTTCCGCCCGGACGTGCCCACGCTGCGCGAGCTCGGCATCCCGGTCGAGATGGCCTCTGAACGCGGCCTTGTCGTCCCCGCCGCGACACCGCCCGCCGTGGTCCAGAAGCTGCGCGAGGCGGCGGCGGACATCGTCCGCGACCCGGAATTCATCCGCGTCATGCGCGCCCGCTTCACCGAACCGGCCTTCGAGGAGGGCGTCGCCTGGTTCCAGCGCCTTGCGGCCACACGCGGTCGCTACCAGGAGTTGTGGGCCAGGACGCCCTGGTCGCAACGCTGAGGGTTTGTGCATGGATGTCTGTCTTGATCGCCATGCGCAAAAATCGCTGACCGGTCGCAGCGTATGTTCTGCCTCAGCTTCGACGTCTCGGAGCGCGTCGTGTTGACAGCGCGCGCATGACCGGCCGAGCATGCGCGCGCACCATATCTGAGGGGAGCATTCCGCATGCGTATTCGGGATTTTGTCGTGGCGCTCGCCGTGGCCTGGACGGTGGCCGCGCCGCCTGCGCTGGCGCAGGGCTCGGCCAGCCCAACGCTGGATGCGGTCCGCGCGCGCGGCCAGCTGAACTGCGGCATCCACGCAGGTGTCGCCGGCTTCGCCCTGCCGGATAGCCGCGGCGTCTGGCAGGGGTTTGACGTCGATCTTTGCCGTGGCCTGGCCGTCGCGATCTTCAACGATGCCTCGAAGGTCCGGTTCCTGCCGTTGTCCTCCTCCACGCGATTCACCGCGCTGGGCTCGGGCGAGATCGATGTGTTGTTCCGCACCTCCACCCAGACGCTGTTGCGCGACACCACGCTCGGCCTGCGCCACGTCACCACCTATTTCTATGACGGGCACGGCTTCATGGTCCGCGCCGATGCCGGCATCACGGCCGTCTCGCAGATGCGCGGCGCGACGATCTGCCTGATCCAGGGCACCACGAACGAACAGGTGACGGCGGACTACTTCCGCTCCATCAACACGCCCTTCTCCCCGGTCGTGTTCGAGCGCACGGACCAGGCGGCCGCGGCGCTGGCCGCCGGGCGCTGCGACAGCTTTGGAACGGATGCCTCGCAGCTGGCCGGTGTGCGGTCGTCGCTGCCCAACCCGGCCCAGTGGACCATCCTGACCGAGCGATTCTCGAAGGAGCCCTACGGCGCCTATATCCGCCGCGGCGACGACCAATGGCATGACGTGGTGCGCTGGTTCACCACCTCGGTCATCGAGGCGGAGGAACTCGGCGTGACGCGCGCCAATGCCGAGGAGATGCGCCGCACCAGCACCAACGCGAATGTGCGGCGGCTGCTGGGCGTCACACCGGAACTCGGCCAGGCGCTGAAGCTCGAACCGACCTGGGCGTTCAATGTCGTCCGCGCTATCGGGAATTACGGCGAGCTGTATGAGCGGACGATGGGCGAAAGCACTTCGGTCGCCCTGCCGCGCGGTCCAAATCGCCTCTGGACCCAGGGCGGCCTGCTCTACGCGCTACCGATGCGCTGAGGTCATGGCAGGGGAGGGCGTAGCCCTCCCCGCCGTTCAGGCGCGCGGTTGTTCGATGCGCGCGAAAACATCCATCATCCAGCCGATCTGCGCAGAAATGCCCTGCGGGCGCGACCAAGTATAGGGGACCGCCTCAATGAGGTGGCGGTTCGCCTCGAGCGGTGGCGAGCGATCCGCCAGACATGCAGGCATGGCGGCGGCGAGGAGACTCGCGGCGATCAGCCGTAGCTTTTCGCCGCGCGGCACCACGGCGCGGCGGCTGATGCTGTCATGGCCATGGGCTGCGACCTTCGCGCCGATTGCAGCATAGATGCGCTGTGCCGCACCGATCGCTGGCCGGCAGCCGCGCGGCAGCAGTGCCACGCCACTGCCGCCGCGCACATAAAGCACCGCGGCACGCTGCAGCAGGCGCTGCGTGACGCCTGCGATGGCCTGGTCGAAGACCGGTGCGCGCAGGAAGGCGTCTGCGTCGATCCCGGCATCGCGCAGCCATTCCAGTGGCAGGTACAGGCGGTTGGCGCGCGCATCCTCGCCCACGTCGCGCGCGATGTTCGTCAGCTGCATCGCGATGCCAAGATCCGTCGCGCGTGCAAGGGCCACGGGGTCGCGCACGCCCATGACGAGTGCCATCATCGCACCCACTGCGCCGGCAACGCGCGCGCCATAGGCCTCGACCTCGGCCAGGGTTGCGTAGCGGCGCATCTCGGCATCCCACAGCAGCCCTTCCAGCAGCGCCTCAGGCAAGGCGCGCGGGATGGCGTGCGCGGCGACGACGCGAGCGAAGGCGCGATCCGCCGGCATTGGCAGCGGCGTTCCCGCATAGACGCGCTCCAGGCGATGCGCGAGGCGGGCGAGTGCGGCGTGCTTCGCATCCACCAGATCCACCGCATCATCGGCGATGCGACAGAAGGCGTAGAGTGCGGTGGCGGGTTCGCGCACAGCGCGGGGCAGGAGCAGCGATGCCGCATGGAAGCTTTTCGACCCCTCGCGGAGCAGGGCGCGACAGGCGGCGATGTCGGCAGCTTCATGGGACGCAAGGCGCATCGGTTTCATCCGATCCATTATCCTTGCGAGACTAGCGGTGGTTTCGCGTTGGACGCCAGTGCCGATTGGACGCCGTGAAATTGCAGGATTGCGGCAGCAACCGCATCGGGTGCTTCCTCATGGGCCAGGTGTCCGAGACCGGGCATCGTCAGGCTCTCGGCGTGGCGCAGGCGGGAGAGCGTGCGGCGCTGCTCGGCGGCCGGGACCGTCCGGTCCTGTGCACCCATCAGGAGGGCCAGCGGCACCTCGAGCTTGGGCAAGTCACGCGCGAACTGCGCCAGATCCCAGGCTGCCATCATCCCCAGCGTGGCGGCGACATGGCCGCGGCGGCTGAACAGGCGCGCATAGAAATCCACGCCCGCGCGGTCGATAGCGGAGCCCGTGCCGCGCAGCAGGCGCTCCACCAGGGTGCGATCTTCGGCACGCAGGGCAACGAGCCACGGGACAAGCGGCACGCCCGCGAGCAGCTTTGCCAATGGCGAGAAGACCGAGCCCGCGAAGCCCGCCAGCGGCAGGAGCGCGCCGTT
>JBKJNV010000634.1:0-2522 GCA_046593435.1 Roseomonas sp. | reverse complement strand
CCGGGCGAACCCGGCACCAGGCCACCGCCGCTGCCTGCCGCGCCGGCGGGCGCCATCATGAACACACGCCCGCAGGGAGCTACCCGATGACCCGCTCCGCCGCCGCGATCGGCTTTGCCGGCGTCGCGCTTCTGTTCCTCGTGACCGCCTTCTTCACCGTCCACCAGACGCAGCACGTGCTGGTGACGCGCCTGGGTGAACCGGTGCGCGTGATCAGCACCCCTGGCCTGCGGATGAAGATCCCGCTGGTCGAGACCGTCATCACCTTCGACCGCCGCCTGCTCGATTTCGACGCGGCCGGCACCGAGGTCATTCTCGGTGACCAGCGCCGGCTGGTGGTGGACAGCTTCACCCGCTATCGCATCACCGATCCGTTGCGCTTCTTCCAGGCCTCCGGCGGCACCGAGGGCGGCATCCGGCTGCGCCTCCAGCCGATCGTGTCTTCGGCCATCCGCAACGTGCTCGGCAACGAACCGCTGCTTGCGGTGCTGTCCTCCGAGCGCTCCCGGGTCATGGGCGAGATCCGCACCCAGGTGAACGAACAGGCGCGTGGCTTCGGTCTGGAAGTGGTCGATGTGCGCATCCGCCGCGCCGACCTGCCCGAGGAGAACACCCAGGCCATTCTGAGCCGGATGCAGTCCGAGCGTGAACGCGTCGCCCGCGAGGCGCGCGCCGAAGGTGCCGAGCAGGCCCAGCGCATCCGCGCGAACGCCGACCGTGAGCGCACCGTGCTGATCGCCGAGGCGCAATCCTCCTCGGAAATCCTGCGCGGTGAGGGCGAGCGCGAGGCGATCCGCATCTTCGCCGAGGCGTTCCAGCGCGACCCGGTCTTCTACCAGTTCTACCGGACCATGCAGGCGTATCGCGAGGCCTTCTCGGGCGGCGAGACGCGGCTGATCCTGACGCCGGATAGCGAGTTCTTCCGCTATCTGCGCGAAAGCCCCGCCGGCAACGCGCGGTGACGGCCAGGGGGGGAGTGATCCCCCCCGCGCCGCGACGGTGTCACGCTTCGTTGCAGCCTGCCCCCCTTCCCCTGGGGACCGCGCCGCACAATTGTAACCCCGCCAACAAACCGAGGTGGCCTCCCTTGCGCATTGCTCCCATCGCTGCCGCTTTCTCTCTCATCCTAGCGGGCGCCGCCCAAGCGCAGGTTGCGCACCCCGCCCAGCCTGGACAGCCCGGGCAGATGGGGCAACCGGCGCAGATGCTGCAGCCGGCACCGCTGCCAAACGCACCGCAGAGCTTCGCCCCGCTCGCCCGCCAGCTTCTGCCGGCTGTGGTGAATATCTCCACCTCGCAGAATGTGCAGGCCCGCGCCGGCCGCCCGGATGCGCCGGAGACCCCGCAGGCCCCACCCGGCAGCCCCTTCGAGGATTTTTTCCGAGACTTCTTCAACCGCAACCGCCCGCCGGGCCCTGATGCGCAGCGCCCGCCCGGCGCCCCCGGCCCCGAGGCGCAGCGCCCGCGCCGCGCGCAGTCGCTGGGCTCCGGCTTCATCATTGATGCCTCTGGCCTGATCGTGACGAACAACCACGTCATCGACGGCGCGGATGAGATCAACGTCATCCTGTCCGACAACACCTCGATCCGCGCCGAGCTGCTTGGCACCGACGCGCGGACGGACATCGCCGTGCTGCGCATCCGCACCGACCGCACGCTGGTCGCGGTGCCCTGGGGCAATTCGGATGAGGCAGGCGTCGGCGACTGGGTGCTGGCGATCGGCAATCCCTTCGGCCTGGGTGGCACGGTGACGGCGGGTATTGTCTCCGCTCGCGGCCGCGACATCCGCCAGGGCCTGTATGACGACTTCATCCAGACCGATGCCGCCATCAACCGCGGCAATTCCGGTGGCCCCCTGTTCAACATGCGCGGCGAGGTGGTCGGCATCAACACCGCCATCTATTCGCCGACCGGCGGGTCCATCGGCATCGGCTTTTCCATCCCGTCCAACCTCGCGCGCAACATCGCGGCGCAGCTTGCCGATGGCGGGCGGGTGCGGCGTGGCTGGCTCGGCGTCAACATCCAGCAGGTGACCGACGAGATCGCCGAGAGCCTGCGCGTTCCCAATGGCACACGCGGCGCGCTGATCGCCCGTGCCCAGGAAGGCGGCCCGGCCGCGGCGGCCGGTATCCGCAGCGGCGACGTGGTGCTGCGCTTCAATGGGGTGGAGGTGCGCGACATGCGCGCGCTGCCGCGCATCGTGGCCGATACCCGCGTCGGCAGCACTGCACCGGTCGTGCTGTGGCGCGACGGCAAGGAGGAGACGGTCACCGTCACTGTGGGTGAATTGCCCGCCGAGCAGGCCGCCGCCGCCGCGGGCCCCGCGGCACCACCTGGCCAGCCGCCGCGCCCGGCGGAACTCGCAGGCCTCGGCTTGCGCGTTGCCCCGATCTCGGCCGAGCTGCGCGAGCGCTTTTCACTGCGTGCGGAGCAGCGCGGTGTCGTCATCGTCGAGGTGGCCCCCGACAGCCCCGGCGCCGAGCGTGAGCTGCGCGCGGGCGATGTCATCGTCGAGGTGCAAC
>JBKJNV010000512.1:0-4059 GCA_046593435.1 Roseomonas sp. | reverse complement strand
AGATCCGCGCCGCCGTCGGCGACCGGATGGAGGTGATGGCGGAACTCCACTCCCTCTTCTCGCTCCCGGCGGCAACCCGCATCTGCCAGGCGCTCGCACCCATCAAGCCATTCTGGGTGGAGGACCCGATCTGCAAGATGGATGACACGGCAACGCTGCTGGAGTTGCGGCGCTCCGTCCCCGGCGTGCCGGTCTGCGCCAGCGAAACCCTGGGCGGCAAGGTCGCGTTCCGCGACCTCCTTGTGGCCGGTGCCACCGATGTCGTGATGGTGGATTTGACCTGGTGTGGTGGCCTGACCGAGGCGCGCAAGATTGCGGCGCTCGCGGAATCCTGGGCGCGGCCGGTGGCGCCGCATGATTGCACCGGGCCGGTGACGCTGGTGGCCTCGCTGCATTTCGCGCTGCACGCCGCGACGGCGATTTTCCAGGAAGTTGTCCGGGCGACTTTGGCGACCTGGTACCGGGACCTGGTGACGGCGCTCCCGGTGCTGGAGAAGGGCTTCTGCCTGCCAATGCAGGGTCCGGGTCTGGGGACGGCGCTGCAACCTGATACGCGCAAGCGGGCCATGGTGCGGGAAAGCCGCGCTTAGACCTGGATGCAGCACCAGGCGCGGCCCCGCCGGAGGTTGCCCCTGGCCACCGACGCCTACCTGCTGCCGGCGCTGATCCTCAACGCCGGCTTCGTCCCGCTGCGCCGGGCAGCCGGTTTGCTGGCATCAGGTGTCGGCTTGGAGGCGTTGATGACCGTCTGGGGCGGAGCCCCCGGCCTTACTCGACCACGATGCGCGGTGCTGTCGGCGCGGTCGCGCCCTCCAGCTTTTCCCAGAGTCGTGCCGCGATCGCCCGGTAGGTCGCCGCTGCGTCGCTTTCCGGTCGCGCAGCGACGATGGGCGTTCCTGCATCGGCGAGTTCCCGGATTTCGAGCGTCAGCGGCAATTCGCCCAAAAATTCGGTGCCCAGCCGCGCCGCCTCGGCCCGCGCGCCGCCATGGGCGAAGATCTCCGACCGATGGCCGCAATTGGGGCAGCAGAAGAAGCTCATATTCTCGATCAGCCCGAGCACCGGCACGCTCACCTTCTCGAACATGCGCACGCCGCGACGGGCGTCGATCAGTGCCACATCCTGTGGGGTGGAGACGATGACCGCGCCGGCCAGCGGCACGCGCTGGCTCATCGTCAGCTGGGCGTCGCCGGTGCCCGGCGGCATATCGACCACCAGGATATCGAGTGGCCCCCAGGCCACCTGGCCCAGCATCTGTTCCAGCGCACCCATCACCATCGGGCCGCGCCAGATCATCGGCGTCTCCTCCTCGACCAGGAAGCCGATCGACATGGCCTTCAGCCCCCAGCGGCTGAGCGGGATCAGCCGCTGACCCTCGCTGCGCGGCTTCTCCCGCGTGCCCAGCATCTGCGGCAGGGATGGGCCGTAGATGTCGGCGTCCAGCAGGCCGACCTTCAGCCCCTGCGCCGCCATCGCGACGGCGATGTTCACCGCCGTGGTGGACTTGCCCACGCCGCCCTTGCCCGAGGCGATGGCGATGATGAAGCGCGTCTCGGGCATCAGCATCGCCCCCTGGCCGGCTGGGGCAGGGGGCGCGCGCCGGGCCGGCGCGGCAGGCGCTGGTTCCCGGTGTGCGGTCAGCACCACGGTCGCGGAGAGCACGCCCGGGACGGCGGCGGCCGCGCGTTCGGCGGCCGCGCGCAGCGGCTCGAGGCTTGGCGCGCGGGCGCGCGGCACATGGAGCGTGACCTGCACCATGCCGTCGCGCGCCAATACGCCCTCGACAAGGCCACCGGCGACGATGTCCATGCCGGTCTCCGTATCCTGGACGCCGGCCAACGCAATGCGCACGCGCGCTTCGAGAGTTTCACCCATCGCTTGAAATATCCTCGATCTCGGACAATATCCCGCAAATCGGGCGTCCCGATGATGAACCGCGCCCTACATGGTGGGGCGCGGCCACACAATCACCCCATCGCTCAGACCGGACGCGGTTGACGCAGCGGGCTTCGGCTGGAACACCAGCAACACTTCACGCCGCGCGCCCCGAGGGGGCAAGCGGCGCACGATGAGAGCGGAGAGACAAGGCGCGATGCCCTGGAATAACAGCGGCGGCAACAGCCCATGGGGCAATCCGCGCCCGCAGGGCCCCTGGGGCGGCCCGCCCCAGCCCGGCGGCGGTGGCGGCGGCAACCAAGGCGGCGGTGGCCGCGGCCCCGACCTCGACGACATGATCCGCCAGGCGCAGGACACGGTGCGCCGCTTCCTGCCCCGTCGTGGCGGCGGCAAGGGCCTCGGACTGCTTGCGGTCCTGCTGATCGGTGGCTGGGGCCTGACAGGCTTCTATCGCGTCGAGCCCGACGAGGTGGGCGTCGTGACCCGCTTTGGCGCCTTCACCGGGCGTCTTGCGCCCTCGGGCCTGAATTACCGCCTGCCCTGGCCGATCGAGGCGGCAGCGACGCCGCGCGTGACAACCGAAAACCAGATCTTCGTGGGCTTCCGCCCCTCCGACCCGGCCGCGACCCGCGCCGTCGCGGTGCGTGACGTGATCGAAGAATCGCTGATGCTCACCGGCGACGAGAACATCATCGACATCGACTTCGTGGTGCGCTGGCGCATCCGCGATGCCGGCGAATTCCTGTTCAACACCCGCAATGTCGAGCAGACCATCAAGTCCGCGGCCGAAAGCGTGATGCGCGAGGTCATCGGCCGCACCCCGATCCAGCCGGCGCTGACCGAAGCGCGCGGCCAGATCGCGGAATCGGTGCGTGTGGGCACGCAGATCATCCTCGACCAGTACCGGGCCGGCGTGATCGTCACCTCGGTGGAATTGCAGAAGGTTGACCCGCCGGCGGCCGTCATCGACGCCTTCCGTGACGTCCAACGCGCCAATGCGGATCGTGAGCGGCAGCGTAACGAGGCGGAGGGCTACCGCAACGGCATCATCCCCGCCGCGCGCGGCGAGGCCGAGCAGATGATCCAGGCCGCCACCGGTTTCCGCGACAGCCAGACCGCCCGCGCCCGCGGTGAGGCCGGCCGCTTCATCGCCGTGCTGACCGCCTACGAGTCTGCGCGGGATATTACCGTGCGCCGCATGTATCTTGAGACCATGGAGGAAGTCCTCCGCCGCAACCCGACCGTGCTGATCGATGACCGGCTGCAGGGGCTGGTGCCCTTTCTCCAACTCAATGACCAGGGCGGACCACGCGCGCCGAGCGCGCGACCGGGCGAGCCCGGCACCAGGCCACCGCCGCTGCCGGCCGCGCCGGCGGGCGCGATCATGAACACACGCCCGCAGGGAGCCGCCCGATGAACCGCTCCGCCGTCGCGATCGGCTTTGCCGGCGTCGCGCTTCTGTTCCTCGTGACCGCCTTCTTCACCGTCCACCAGACGCAGCATGTCCTGGTGACGCGCCTGGGCGAGCCGGTGCGCGTGATCAGCACCCCCGGCCTGCAGATGAAGATTCCGCTGGTCGAGACCGTCATCACCTTCGACCGCCGCCTGCTCGATTTCGACGCGGCCGGCACCGAGGTCATTCTCGGCGACCAGCGCCGGCTGGTGGTGGACAGCTTCACCCGCTATCGCATCACCGACCCGCTGCGCTTCTTCCAGGCCTCCGGCGGCACCGAGGGTGGCATCCGGCTGCGCTTGCAGCCGATCGTGTCCTCGGCCATCCGCAACGTGCTGGGCAATGAGCCGCTGCTTGCGGTGCTGTCGTCCGAGCGTTCCCGCGTCATGGGTGAAATTCGCACCCAGGTGAACGAACAGGCGCGCGGCTTCGGCCTCGAAGTCGTGGACGTTCGCATCCGCCGCGCCGACCTGCCCGAGGAGAACACCCAGGCCATCTTGAGCAGGATGCAGTCCGAGCGTGAACGCGTCGCCCGCGAGGCGCGCGCCGAAGGCGCCGAGCAGGCCCAGCGCATCCGCGCCAATGCGGACCGCGAGCGCACCGTGCTGATCGCCGAGGCACAGTCCTCCTCGGAAATCCTGCGCGGTGAGGGCGAGCGCGAGGCGATCCGCATCTTCGCCGAGGCGTTCCAGCGCGACCCGGTCTTCTAC
>JBKJNV010000507.1:0-9766 GCA_046593435.1 Roseomonas sp. | reverse complement strand
GACTGATCGTATGACGCCATGGGTGTATCCTCTCACCTTCGCTCCGCTGACACCGCACCCGCCTGAATTCATTGCGGAGTCGGGCGGAGGCGATGCAACGACATCGTCCCTGCTGCGGCCTTTAGATCATAAACAGAACCACAACGCAATGATTTGGCGGCGGCGGCGGGCCGGGTTCCAATGACCGATGCCATGCACACAGGTCCGCACGAAGGGTGCGACCGAAGCGACAATCGACCCAAGGGTATCGCGCGGCACCTGATCCTCGCGCGGCACCGGCGCCGGCGATGCTTGCCAGCGGGTGCGTCCGCCTTCAGCTCACGGGCATGCGGTCGATGGCGCCTTGCAGAAGCCGGAGTATGGCTGACGAAGCCCGATCACCGCGTGCCGAACACAGGTCTGCAAACCGCAGGTCATCGTGCCGCCCGGCATAGGCCATGGACCATTGGGCGAAGCCTCGATCCTGGACCGCACTGGCTTGGAGCACCACCACCTCGGCATGGCGAGGGTCCAACTGGATCTTTTCGAACAGCGTCTCCACCGCATCTCCGGGGCCTTCAAGCACCTGGACGAAGCTGTCGGCGCTGAACAAAAGCGCACCGGTGATGCCCCAGGCCAGGTTACGTATCCGCGCCAGGGCGAGGATGCTCTCGATTTCCCGCTGCATATGCTCCCCGGGCACCAGGTTGCGGCTGGCATAGGCAATCTGGAGGAAGGATGCGGCTTCGCTCATGGCGAGAGGCCGCAAACTCTGCCGCCAGCCAGCATCTGTTCGATCATGCCCGGAAGTTCAGATGCGGGAGCCGGACGACCGAGCAGGTAGCCTTGCGCCTCGGTGCAGCCTTCGGCTGCCATCCGCGCGAGTTGCTCGGCCGTTTCGATGCCCTCGGCGGTGGTTCCCATGCCCAGGCTCTCGCACGGAGCTGTCACCGCACGCACCACCGCAATATCATCGGCGAAACTGCGGTCGATCTTGATGCGGTCGAAGGGGAAGCTGCGCAGCTGGGAGAGCGAGGAATAGCCGGTGCCGAAATCGTCGAGCGAGATTTTGACGCCCATCGCCTTTATGGCGCGGAGCTGGGCCAGGGTGCGCCCGTCTGAATTGCCCAGAAGCGCGCTCTCCGTGATTTCCAGTTCCAGCCGCTCGCCGGCAAGGCCGGCGGCATGCAGGGCGTCGGTGACAATCTGCACCAGCTTCCCGCCCTGGAACTGCTGAGCCGCGACGTTGACGGCCACTCGAAGCGGGGACGGCCAGCGCGCGCATTCGGCTGTCGCGGTGCGGATCACCCAGCTGCCGAGCTCGGTGATCAAGCCGAGCTCCTCGGCGAGGGGAATGAAATCCGACGGCGGCACAAGGCCAATGCCCGGGCGGCGCCAACGCAGAAGGGCCTCGAACCCACACAGGCTGCTGCCAGCGAGTACCATCTGCGGCTGGTAGAATAGCTCCAGCTCACCCAGTGGGAGCGCTGCACGCAAGGCCTGTTCAAGTGCCCGTCGCGCCTCGGCGCGCCGCTGCAATTCGGGCACGAAAAGGCTCACGCGGCCGCGCCCTTGGCACTTGGACTGATAAAGAGCGAGATCCGCACGCCGCAACAGCGTTTCCGCATCCACCCCGTCCTGCGGCGTGAGGGCGATACCGATGCTGGCGCCCACCTGCGCCACCTGCCCGCCGATGACGAAGGGCCGGGCCAGCAGATCCACGAGGCGCGCGGCGACGGTCAATGCATCCGCCTGGGCTGACGGCACGACGAGCAGGACGGCAAATTCATCGCCGCCGAGCCGTGCGGCGAGGTCGCCAGGGCGCAGCGCCGATTGAAGCCGCCTGCTGGCCAACCGCAGCAGCGCGTCGCCGGCCGAATGGCCGAGCGCATCATTGACGGGTTTGAAGCGATCGAGGTCGATCAAGAGCAGGGCCGCACCGCCAATCCGCTGGCCCAGCGCTGCATCCAGTTGCAGCTGGAAGGCTGGGCGATCCGCAAGGCCCGTCAGCCAGTCCCGCGTGGTTCTCGCCGCGCATCGCTCGCAGTGGCGATCATCGGCGGACGGGGAACTCGTGACGAAGTTCAAGACATTGCACTCCGATACGCGGCGGAGCACGGCGCCGCTGGGCCGTTGTCTCCCGGCGCGCGTGAAGGATCTGTAAAGGCGCCCCGATGCGCCACAGGGACCAGCGCAGTTGCGGCGCGGTCTGGGGACGGGCCTTCAATTCTCGACCCGGGTGCGCCTCTGCGGAGGGGCGTCATCTTCAGGCCGGCCATTTCGGGCAGGGCGCCGTGCATCGAGGTATTGCATCGCGGGGGTCACCGTCGTGCCATGCAACAGGATGGAGACCAGCACGGTGAATCCGACCAGGGCCCAAAGCTGGTCCGGCCGCTCGAAGCTGGCGTGGTTCAAGGCATAGGCGAGGTAGTAGAAGCTCCCGACGCCACGGATGCCGAAGAAGGCGATCGAGCCGCGTTCGGCCAGCGACTGCCGCGACGCCAGCAAAGCGAGCATGCCCGCACCCGGCCTGACCACGAACAGGAACAGCAGCGCCGCCGCTGCCCCGGCCCAGGTCAGGCTGTCGAGCAGGCCGCCCGCCAATGCCCCGCCGAACAGCACGAGCAGCACCATCATCAGCAGCCTTTCGGTCTGCTCGGCATAGTCGTGCAGCCGGTCGTGATAATCATGCTGGCGTTCGGCCGCGCGGATCGCCAGCGCCGAGACGAAGACGGCAAGAAATCCGTAGCCGTGCATCATCTCGGTGACGCCGTAGGCGATGAAGGTGATGCCCAGCGCGACGAAGCCATCCCCCGTGCTGGCCAGTCGGGCGCGGTTGGGCAGCCGGAAGATCAACCAGGCCAGTGCACCGCCGATGGCCCAGCCGACCATGACCCCCGCAGTGAGCTTCCAGACCACGTCGACCGCGAGCCATTCGAGGGTCCATGCACCAGGCGTCGCGCTGTGGACCGCGGCGGCGATGGCCAGTTTCACGAAGGGGAAGGCGAGCGCGTCATTGAGGCCCGCCTCGGCGGTGAGGGTGAAGCGCACCTCATCCTCCTCGCCGGATCTGGGCGGGCCAACCTGGACGTCCGCAGCCAGGACCGGGTCCGTCGGCGCCAGCGCGGCGCCGATCAGCAGCGCCGTCGCTGCCCCGAACCCGAGCAACAGATGGCAGACAAGTGCGATGCCGATGATCGAGAGCGGCATCGCGATGCCGAGCATCCGCCAGGTCAATGCCCAGCTCCGCCAGCCAAGGGGCCGGTCGAGCTTCAGCCCGGCGCCGGTCAGGGCGACGATCACGATCACCTCGGTCAGGTGCTCCGCGATCTCGGGGTTCGCCAGAGGGGACGGCGCGGGACCGTTCGACACCGCGAAGACCGCGAAGCCGATGCCCACGCAGAACATCGGCAGGGAGAGAGGAAGCTCCCGGAGCAACATGGGCAGCCAGGCCACAAGCAGGATCAGCGCACCGATCCCGACCAGGAGGATTATGTAGGGGTCCATCGAGACAAGCGCATCCAGTCCAGCCGGGAGCACGCGCAACGCAGCAGCGCCATCATTGGTTCCGATGGCCGGGCGCTGCGGGAAGGTGCGGGTGACAGCAGCGGGGCATCATGCGAGGTTGCGTGCGGAACGTTATGTTGATGCGCTCACGGCCCATTCTTGAGCAGCGCGGCAGCCCTTGCACACAATAAAGGCACATCAGAGCCCCCACGCTTGCTGCTGCCCCCATAATGCGGAACCCTTGATTGAATTTTGGACGAAACTCACCAGTATCCCATCACGCCCCCGGACCCATTCCGTTGGAAAGACGCTTCATGTCGCGGATGCCTGGCGCACCACCGAGGGCCAATATGCCCCTTCGCCAGCCTGCGCATGGCGGGCCATCGCGGCGTTTGATGTTGGGCGTTGCGCTACTTGCTGTGGTCGGCTGCGACGATCAGCCGACGCGCGCCGCTGCCAATACCGCCCCACCGGCGCCGGTTGCGGTGACAGTGGTGACGCTGGAGCGGCGCGAGATCCCCGTGACCTCGGTGCTGCCGGGACGCACCGCGCCGTACCGGGCGGCTGAGGTCCGCCCCCAGGTGGGCGGGGTCCTGCGGGAGCGTCTGTTCATCGAGGGTGAGGCGGTCGTGGGCGGCCAGTCGCTGTTCCAGATCGACCCCGCCCCCTTCGAGGCGGCGGTTCGCCGTGCCGAAGCGGCGCTGACGCGCATCGAGGCCACTGAGCGCGTGGCATTGAGCACGGCCAATCGCCTGCGCGCCTTGGCGCGGGTGCAGGCGGTCAGCGAGCAGAACCTGGAGAACGCCGAGGCGACGCTGCGCCAGGCCCAGTCGGACATCGTCTCCACCCGCGCCGCGCTGGAGACCGCGCGGATCGACCTCGGGTATACGCGGGTCGCCTCGCCGATCTCGGGGCGTACGGGGCGGACGAGTGTCACGCCCGGCGCACTGGTCACGGCGAACCAGCCCACGGCGCTCGTCACCGTCACGCAGCTTGACCCCATTCTGGTCGATCTCACCCAGCCGAGCGCGGTGCTGCTGCAGCAGCGGCGCGACGTGTCGAGCGGCGCGCTGCGCCGGCCCTCGGCGGACCGCGCGGTGGCGCGCCTGCTGCTCGAAGACGGGTCGGAATATACGCATGCGGGCGTGGTGCAGTTCTCCGAAGTGATCGTGGACCAGGGCACGGGCTCGGTGACCGTGCGCGCGGTGTTCCCCAACCCCGACCAGTTGCTGCTGCCGGGGATGTTCGTCCGCGCACGCGTCGAGGAGGGGGTGACCGACCGGGCCATCCTGGTGCCGCAGCGCGCGGTCCTGCGCACGCCGCGGGGTGAGCCGATGGCCTTCGTCGTGAATGCGGAGAGTGTGATCGAGCAGCGCGTGCTGCGCGCGAGCCGGACCGTCGGGAGCGACTGGCTCGTGACCGAGGGTGTGGCGGCCGGCGAGCGTGTCGTGGTCGAGGGGGTGCAGCGCATCCGCGCCGGCACCCGGGTGCGGGCGAGCGAGCGCGTCGCCGCACCGGCAGCCAGCTAGAGGTAGCGCCATGGCCCGCTTCTTTATCGATCGTCCGGTCTTCGCCTGGGTGATTGCCATCGGCATCATGCTTGCGGGCCTGCTGGCGCTGCGGAACATGGCCGTCGCGCAGTACCCGGCGATCGCCCCGCCCGCCGTTTCCATCAACGTGAACTTCCCCGGCGCCTCGGCCGAGACCGTGCAGACGACGGTGGTGCAGGTCATCGAGCAGCAGCTGAGCGGCATCGACAACCTGCTCTATTTCGAGAGCCAGACCACCAAGGATGGCGCCGCCCGCATCCAGCTGACCTTCGCGCCGGGCACCAACGCCGACACGGCGCAGGTGCAGGTGCAGAACCGCGTGCAGCTGGCGGTTCCCCGCCTGCCGCTGACGGTGCAGCAGCAGGGCCTGCGCGTGGTCAAATCCTCGGGCAATTTCCTGCTCGTGGTGGGGTTCGTCTCCCGTGACGGGCAGATGGCGCGGATCGATATCTCCGACTTCCTCGTGGCCAACGTCCAGGACCCGATCAGCCGCACCGCCGGTGTGGGCGACTTCCAGGTATTCGGGGCGCAGTTCGCCATGCGGATCTGGCTTGATCCTGCGCGGCTGATCAATTTCGGGCTGACGCCCGCCGATGTCGCGGCCGCGGTCCGCGCGCAAAACGTGCAGGTCTCCTCGGGCGAGATGGGCGGGCTTCCGGCGGTGCCGGGCCAGCAGATCAACGCCACCATCATCGGCCCCTCCTACCTCCAGACGGTCGAGGAGTTCGGCGCCATCCTGATGCGCGTGCGCCCCGATGGCGCGCAGGTGCGCCTGCGCGATGTGGCGCGCGTCGAAATCGGCGGCGAGAACTACTCGATCAGCACCTTGCTCGATGGCCAGCCATCAAGCGGGATCGGGATTCGCCTCGCGAGCGGCGCGAACGCCCTCAATACCGCGGCAGCCGTCCGCGAGACCATCGAGCGGCTGCGCCCCACCTTCCCACCCGGCCTCGAGGTCGCCTACCTGCAGGACACCACACCCTTCGTGCAGCGCTCCATCAAGAGCGTGATCATCACGCTGCTGGAGGCAGTCGCCCTGGTGTTCGTGGTGATGTTCGTGTTCCTGCAGAATTTCCGCGCGACGCTGATCCCGACCATGGCCATTCCGGTGGTGCTGCTGGGCACCTTCGCGGTGCTGCAGGCGCTGGGGTTCAGCATCAACACGCTCACCATGTTCGGCCTGGTGTTGGCCATCGGTCTGCTGGTGGATGACGCGATCGTGGTGGTCGAGAATGTCGAGCGCGTGATGGCGGAGGAGCATCTTTCTCCGCTGGTGGCCACGCGGCGGTCGATGGACCAGATCACCGGCGCGCTGGTGGGCATCGGCCTGGTGCTTTCGGCCGTGTTCCTGCCGATGGCCTTCTTCGGTGGATCGGTGGGCGTCATCTACCGGCAATTCTCGGTCACCATCGCGACGGCCATGGCCCTGTCGGTCCTGGTCGCGATTTTCTTCACGCCGGTGCTCTGCGCGACCATGCTGCGGCCGCACAAGCCGGGCCAGGGCACGCGCGGCGTCTATGGCTGGTTCAACCGCGGCTTTGATCGCGCCACACGCGGCTATTCCGCCACGGTGCGCGCCAGCCTGCGCCGGCCGGCGCGGATGCTGCTGATCTATGTCGTGCTGCTGGGTGCCTTGGGCTACGGCTTCATCCGGCTGCCCGGCGGCTTCCTGCCCAATGAGGATCAGGGCATCGCCTTCGCGCAGGTGACCGCGCCCCCGGGGGCAACCACAGACCGCACGCAGCGCGCGCTTGACGAGTTGGGTCGCTACCTGCGGGAGGAGGAGGCCGGCGTTGTCGACAACCTTTTCGCCATCAATGGCTTCAGCTTCGGCGGGCGCGGGCAGAATTCGGGCCTTGGGTTCATCACGCTGCGCGACTGGGATGTGCGCCGCGGTCCGGAGAACACGGTCCAGGCGCTGACGGCGCGGATCAACGCGCGCTTTTCCAGCTACCAGGACGCGCTCGTCGTGGCCTCATCCCCGCCCGCCGTGCGCGAGCTGGGCAATGCCACGGGCTTTGCCCTCCAGCTGCTTGATGGTGGGGGGCGCGGCCATGGCGCGTTGATGGCGGCGCGCGACCAGTTGCTCACCCTTGCCGCAGCAAGCCCTGTGCTGACGCGGGTTCGGGCCAATGGCCTGAATGACGAGGCGCAATTCCGCCTGATCGTGGATTGGGAACGTGCCAGCGCGCTGGGGCTGTCCATCACGGATGTGAACTCCACGCTGTCGGCTGCCTGGGGTTCGACCTACGTCAACGACTTCATGGATCGCGGGCGGGTCAAGCGGGTCTTCATGCAGGGCCAGCCGGAGGCGCGCATGGTGCCGGGCGATCTCGACAAATGGTTCGTGCGCAATGCGCAGGGGCAGATGGTGCCCTTCTCCGCCTTCAGCCGCACCGCGTGGGAGTTCGGCTCGCCGCGGCTGGAGCGGTTCAACGGCGTCGGGTCGCGCGAGATCCAGGGCATGCCTGCTGCCGGCTACACCACCGGCCAGGCCATGGACGAGATGGAGCGCCTGGTCGCGCAACTGCCGCCGGGCTTCGGCTTCTCATGGAGCGGCATCTCCTTCCAGGAGCGGCAATCCTCCGGCCAGGCGCCGGCGCTGTATGCGCTGTCGCTGGTCGTGGTGTTCCTGTGTCTCGCCGCGCTCTATGAAAGCTGGTCCATCCCGACGGCCGTGATGCTGGCGGTGCCGCTCGGCGTGCTTGGCGCGGTGCTCGCGAGCCTGTTCGGCGGCATGGCCAACGACGTGTATTTTCAGGTCGGCCTGCTGGCCACGATCGGGCTGACGGCCAAGAACGCCATCCTGATCGTGGAATTCGCGCGGGACGGATTCAACCGCGGCCTCTCGCTCATGGATGCGGCGGAGGAGGCAGCGCGGCAGCGGCTGAGGCCCATCATCATGACCTCGCTGGCCTTCACGCTCGGCGTCGTCCCGCTCGCGATTGCGACCGGGGCGGGGTCGGGTGCCCAGAACGCGATCGGCATCGGGGTCATCGGTGGCGTCGTGGCGGGCACCGTGCTCGCGGTGCTGTTCGTGCCGCTGTTCTTCGTCCTGGTCCTGCGTCTGTTCCGTGCGCGGCGCCCGGGTGAGGCGGGATCCTCCCATGCGGCGGCCCTGCCGGCCCCGGCAGGCGAATAGGCGTGCGCGACGCGCCCGACGGCGCGCCGTTTCCACTGGCCCCGTGCGCCGCCCGGCGCACCATGATGCCGGAGGGCGCCCGGCGCCAAAAGCTGTGTGACGCGGCAGCGGAGGTCTTCCTGCGCGACGGCTACGCGGCCGCCAGCATGGATGAGGTGGCGCGCGTGGCGGGGATGTCGAAGCGCACGCTTTACCAGGTGTTCCCCTCCAAGGCCGCGCTGTTCGAGGAGACGATTGCAGCCACGCTCCTGCCCACCGCCGTGGACCCCGCCCTTGACGGCGAGCCTGATCTGCGGCGCGCGCTGACCGGTATTCTTGCGGCGGCGGCGGAGCATCTTCTCGCGGCGCGGGCAGATCGGCATTTTCCGCCTGCTGATCGGGGAACAGCATCGCTCGCCTGAATTGGCGGAGGCGACGCATCGCGTGCTGACGAGCCGTGGTTCCAGCGCACTGGAGCGCCGGCTTGTCGCGGAGTCATCGGCGGGGCGCCTCCGCGCCGCCAATCCTGCGACGGCGGCGCGCATGCTGTATGGGATGGTGCTCGGCTCGGCGCAGATCCGCTTGCTGCTGGGCGTGCGCCAGCCTCTCCTGCCGGCCGAGATCGCGGCGCTGACGCATGAGGCGGTCGAGCTCTTTCTCGACGGTGCTGCGGTGCGCGCCTGTGACGGCCGGGGGTGAGTGAGCTGATCCTGCGGGTGAGCGGCTGTGCGGGCCGAATGGCGGCCTGTGTGGCTGCGGCCGGATGCCCCAGCGCGGCTACCGTGGGGTGACAGGGCGCCGGCCATTCGGGCAGCGGTTGGCCCGGACCGCTCCCCTTGCCGGACCGTGGGAGCCCCCTGCCCTGCCTTCCGGGCGGCCGGTGGCTGGTGGGCTTACCTCCGCTGGGGCTTTCCCATATTACGGCCGGGGAATGTGAATAGGGAGAGGCGGCATGGTGGCCGTCCTGATCGGATCGGTCCTCCTGGCCGTGGGCGCCTGGCTGGGGTCGGAACAGGGCTGGCGGATGGCGGCGCTCTGGGGCCTGGGCGCCGGGCTGGGCGTGGCGCTGTTGCACGCCGGCTTCGGCTTCACCGCGGCCTTCCGGCGCCTGTTGGCGGAAGGGCGTGGGGCGGGGCTGCGGGCGCAGATGGTGCTGCTCGGGCTCACCTGCCTGGTCTTTCTGCCGGCGATCGAGGCGGGCGCGCTGTTCGGCCAGCCGGTGCGGGGCTTTGTCTTTCCCACCGGGCTTGCGCTGCTGCTCGGCGCCTTCCTGTTCGGGGTCGGGATGCAACTCGGCGGTGGCTGCGGGTCGGGTACGCTCTATTCCGCGGGCGCGGGACGGACACGCATGATGACCACACTCACGGCCTTCGTGGCCGGGGCCACGCTCGCGGCCTGGGCGTCGGCATCGTGGGAGGGCTGGCCGGGGCTCGGCCCGGTGTCGCTGCCGCAGATGCTAGGGTTCTGGCCGGCGCTGGCCGGCAGCCTGGGTGTCTTCGCCCTAGTTTTCGTGGTCTCCCGCGTCTGGGAACGGCACCGGCATGGCGCGGTGGAGCGGCTGCACAGGCGTGGCGGTCATTGGCTGCGTGGACCATGGCCGCTGCTGTGG
>JBKJNV010000489.1:0-6675 GCA_046593435.1 Roseomonas sp. | reverse complement strand
GCACGACCTTCGGCCAACTCTGCATCGCCCAGGATCACCGCGAAGCGTGCCGAGATGCGGTTCGCGCGCTCCATCCGGCGCTTCAGATTGCCCTTGTAGGCCATCTCCGCGAGCACGCCGGCCGAGCGCAACGCCTGCAACACATCCAACGCCACGCCCTCGGCCACATCGCCCACCGGGATCACGGCGACCGGGCGCAACGGCACCGGCGTACGGCCACTCGCCTCCAGCAGCATGGCCAGGCGCTCGATGCCGGCGGCCCAGCCGACCGAAGGCGTCGGCGGGCCACCCATCGCCTCCACCAGGCCATTGTAGCGGCCGCCGGCCATCACAGTGCCCTGCGCACCCAGTCGCTCGGTCACGAACTCGAACGCCGTGTGCGAATAGTAGTCGAGCCCCCGCACGATGCGCGGGTTCACCCGGTGCGGCACGCCGAAGCGCACCAGATACCCGCACACCGCATCGAAGAACGCCCGCGCCTCATCGGTCAGATGCGCGAAGATCGTGGGCGCGGCCTCCACGATGGGGCGATCCTGCGCTTCCTTGCTGTCGAGGATGCGCAGGGGATTCTTCTCCAGCCGAATTTGGCTTTCGGCCGAAAGCGCGTCCCGATGCGCCGCGAAATACGCGACCAGCGCGGCGCGGTAGGCATCACGCGAGGGTGCATCGCCCAGCGTGTTCACCTCCAGCACCGTCCCCTCCTCGATGCCGAGCTCACGCTGGATGTGCCAGCCGCAGGCGATCACCTCGGCATCGGCGAGCGGCTCAGGCGCCCCCAGCACTTCGATGCCGATTTGGTGGAACTGGCGCTGCCGGCCCTTCTGCGGGCGCTCATAGCGGAACATCGGGCCGGCATAGAACACCTTGCGCGGGAGCATTCCCTGCGTGAGGCCGTTGCTGACCAGCGCGCGGCAGATCCCCGCCGTGCCCTCGGGGCGCAGCGTCACGCTTTCACCGCCGCGATCGAGGAAGCTGTACATCTCCTTGGTCACGACGTCGGAGGTATCGCCGAGCGTGCGGGAGAAGACGCGCGTATCCTCGAAGATGGGGGTCGCCCATTCGGCAAAGCCATACAGGCGCGAGATGCGCCGGGCGGTTTCGATGACAGCATGATGGCGGGCGAAATCATCGCCGATGAGGTCATGCGTGCCGCGGACGGGCTGGAGCGGGTTGGAGGCCATGAGGCGCGGTCTACGCCGAGGGGGGCGGGGCTTCAAGCGCGGCGCCAGCCGTTCGCACCGGGTTGAAAGAATTTCGAACCGAGATCGGCACGAAATCATCCCCTTCGGGCAGATGCTGCTGTAGCCTGGGCGGTGCGGTGGAGGGCGCGTCGATGGCACTGAAAAGGATCTATTTCGCGACGAACCGTGCGGCGATCGACGAACCCGCCACCAGCTTCGACAATGCGCCGGGTGATGGCGGACGGGTCGCCCTAAAACATTCCGTATCGGGTGGCGGTGCCGGACGCGCGGCGGAATTTGCTCAAGAAGCGAAGGGCCTGAGCTACTCCGCCGCCAGCTTCTCCGCCGCCTTTTCCGCCTCGATCACGCGCGCCTTGGCTTCGACCAGGCCCACGATGTGGTCCACCATGGACACCCCCTCGACCGTATGGTCCATCTTGCCTGCCGCATAGACCATGTGCTTGCCCGCACCGCCGCCAGTCAGCCCGATATCGGTCATCAGCGCCTCGCCGGGCCCGTTCACCACGCAGCCGATGATGGACAGCGTGATCGGCGTCTCGATATGCGCCAACCGATCTTCCAGCGCGGCCACGGTGCGGATCACATCAAACCCCTGCCGCGCGCAGGACGGGCAGGAGATGATCTTCACACCGCGGTGCCGGATGCCGAGCGACTTCAGCATCTCCCAGCCGACATGCACCTCCTCCTCCGGCTCAGCACTTAGGGAGACGCGCAGCGTGTCGCCGATGCCGGCCCACAGCAGCGCGCCCAGGCCGATGGCGGACTTCACCGTGCCGGTACGCTTGCCCCCCGCCTCGGTGATGCCGATGTGCAGCGGGTGGTCGCAGACCTCGGCGAGTTGCTGATAGGCGGCGACGGCGAGGAACACGTCGGACGCCTTCACGCTGATCTTGAACTCGTGGAAATCGAGATCCTGGAGGTGCGCGGCATGCCAGAGCGCGGACTCGACCAGGGCTTCGGGGTTGGGCTCCCCGTATTTTTCCAGCAGGTGCTTCTCCAGGCTGCCGGCATTCACCCCGATGCGGATCGAGCAGCCATGGTCGCGCGCGGCCTGCACCACTTCGCGCACACGTTCTTTCGATCCGATATTGCCCGGGTTGATGCGCAGGCAGGCGGCACCCGCCTTCGCCGCCTCGATGGCGCGCTTATAGTGGAAGTGGATATCGGCCACGATCGGCACGTTCACTTCGCGCACAATCTCGGCAAGTGCGGCGGTCGATTCCTCAGTGGGGCAGGAGACGCGGACGATGTCCACGCCCGCGATCTCAGACAGCCGGATCTGCGCGATGGTCGCGGCCGTGTCCTCGGTCGGCGTGTTGGTCATGGTCTGCACGGTGATCGGCGCGTCGCCGCCCACGGGCACGCGGCCCACCATGATCTGGCGGGATTTGCGGCGGATGATCTGCTGGTAGGGGCGGTAGCTCATTGTCGGGCCTCGTGCCGTGGCTTACGCGGATATGGCAGTCCCCGTGCGCGCGCCCAAGGGGTGCGGCACTACTGCGTCGCGGGCGTTGCAGCAGGCGGGGTTGTCGCAGGTGCGGGGCGCGGGGCGGGCGGCGGTGCCGGCAGCGGGCCGGCGCGCAGCCGGTCCGGGTCCATGGGAATGTCCCGCCGTATGCCGACCACACCCGTCAGCGCGGGCGCGGCATTGCCATCGACCAGCAGATCCACAGCATCGGCGCGGCCAAGGGTGAGGACCAGCCCTTCGCGGCCTGGGACGGAGAATGTTTCGCCGGCGCGAAGTACGCGGTCGGCGATGACCCGGCGCTCACCACGCGTGTCGCGCAGCTGCATCCAGCTGTCCGAGCGGCTGCGCAGCGTGATGCGCGAGACTTCGGGCACGGGCGCGGCGGGTGGCGCGGTGGTGTTGGCAGCAGCAGGCGCGTTCGTCGGCGCGGCAGCCGGGGCTTGTGCAGCGCCGGCGGGCGGGGGTGCCAGAGTGACAGAGCGCGTGGCGTTGGGCGCTGGGGCGCCGGCGGGGGCACTGCCGGGCGAGGGTGGCACCACTGTGGCAAGCTGGGTCTCGGAGGTGCGCGGCGCCGGCTCGGGGGCGATCCGTTCCAGGCGCGGCGGCAGTGGCGGCACCGCATCCACGACGCGCGCCGCGCCACCGGAGAAATTATACCACCCGACATAGGCAGCCACCGCCAGCACGGCACCGGCCAGCATCACGGCCCCCGCCGGGACGCCGCGGCTCGGCACCGGCTCGGGGAAGACCAGGTCGGCCTTGCCGGATGGGACGGAGACCTCGCGGAAGCGGCGCAGCACCTCATCGGTGTTGAGGCCAAGCGCATTGGCATAGTTGCGCAGGAACCCCACCACATAGGCCTGCCCTGGCAATTCCTTCAGCCGGCCTTCTTCGAGTGCTACGAGGTAGACACGGCGGATGCGGATGCGCTCGGCCATGTCCGCCACCGATACGCCGAGGGCCATACGCGCCTCGCGCAGCTCCTCACCGAGGCGGGTGGCTTCGGCGGCCGTCAGGTCCGGTCGGGCAATGCGCTTCATGTCGTTAGGCATCCGGCGTCAATTAGCCCGCCACGGGCGCGAGATCAAACCCGCATGGCTGGAAAACGATGTTGTTCGCGTGGCAGCGACGGCCCCGCCCTCACCCTGGCCGCTGGGCGAGCGCTGCGGCAGCCTGGTCCATCAGCTCGGCGATGATCGCGGCGGCCGGCTCCTCACGCAGGACCATGCCCACGCTCTGGCCGGCCATCAGCGACCCGTTCTCGATGTCGCCATCGATGACGGCGCGGCGCAGGGCGCCGGCCCAAAAATGCTCGATGTCGAGCTGGGCGGCTTCCTTGGTGAGCTCGCCCGCGGTGAAGCGGTCCAGCGTCGCCTTCTGGTGCGCCATGAAGCGCTTGGTGCCGTCATTGACCAGGGCACGGACCGGGATGACCGGAAAGCGCTCATCGATCTGGGTGGTGGGCAGGGCGTCGCGCGCGGCGGCACGGATGAAGGCGCGCTTGAATTTTTCATGCGCGATGCTCTCGGTCGCGCAGACGAAGCGGGTACCGAGCTGGGCGCCCGCGGCCCCCATCTCCAGGTAGGACAGGATCGCCTCGCCACGCCCGAGCCCACCCGCGACGAAGACCGGCACATCGCGGATGTGCGGCAGGATCTCCTGCGCGAGCACGGTCAGGCTCACGGGGCCGATATGCCCGCCGGCCTCGGACCCTTCGATGACCAGCGCATCGGCGCCCGAGCGGACCAGCTTCTTGGCCAACGCGAATGCGGGAGCAAAGCAGACAACCTTCGCCCCCCCCTCCTTCGCGGCCTTGATGGCGGAGCCCGGCGGGATGCCACCGGCAAAGACGATGTGCCCCACCTTGGCGTCCAGGCAGGTCTGCACCAGCTGCTCCAGGCGCGGGTGCATGGTGATCAGGTTCACCCCGAACGGCTTGTTCGTGAGCGCCTGGGTGCCGGCGATTTCCTCAGCCAGGCGCGGGGGTTCCATCGCGCCGCATGCGATGACGCCGAAGGCACCGGCATTGGACAGGGCCGCGACCAGATGGCGCTCGCTCACCCAGCTCATCGCGCCCCCCATGATCGCGTAGCGTGTTCCGAAGAAGGCGGCGCCACGGGCCATCAGGCGGTCGATGCCCGCATGGCCGGCACTGAGGTTGGTGTCCATCAGGCGGGTCCATCCAGGCCATAGGCGGTGTGCAGGGCGCGCACCGCGAGTTCGGTGTAGTCGGCCGCGACTAGCACGCTCACCTTGATCTCGGAGGTCGAGATGACCTGGATGTTGATGTTCTTCTCGGCCAAAGCCTTGAACATGGTGTTGGCGATGCCGGCATGGCTGCGCATGCCGATGCCGACGACCGAGATCTTGGCCACGTCCGGGTCGGCGATGATCGCTTCCTGGCCCAGCGTGGCTTGCGCCTTCTCCAGCACGTCGCGCGCACGGGCGAGGTCGGATTTCGTGACGGTGAAGGTCATGTCGGTGGAGCCGTCCGCGCCGACATTCTGCACGATCATGTCCACGTTGACGTTCGCACCCGCCAGCGCGCCGAACACGGCCGCCGCGATCCCCGGTCGGTCCGGGACGCGGCGGAGCGTGACCTTCGCATCATCGCGCGAATAGGCGATGCCGCTGACGACGGGCTGTTCCACGATTTCATCCTCATCGACCACAAGGGAGCCGGGTTTGTCTTCGAAGCTTGATAGCACCTGCACGCGCACGCGCGCCTTCATCGCAAGCTCGACCGAGCGCGTCTGCAGCACCTTGGCAC
This sequence comes from Roseomonas sp., assembly GCA_046593435.1. Lineage (GTDB taxonomy): Bacteria > Pseudomonadota > Alphaproteobacteria > Acetobacterales > Acetobacteraceae > Plastoroseomonas. The sequence continues at coordinate 1,235 of JBKJNV010000489.1, read as the reverse complement.
CAACCGAGGCAAGCTCGAGCATCTCCTCATAGGAGATCTTCTCAAGTTTTTTCGCGCGCGGCACGATGCGCGGGTCGGTCGTGTAGATGCCATCGACATCGGTGTAGATGTCGCAGCGGTCGGCCTTTACCGCCGCGGCCACCGCCACGGCGGACAGGTCAGAGCCGCCTCGCCCGAGGGTGGTGATGCGGTTGCGCTCCGGGTCGATGCCTTGGAAGCCAGCAATGATCGGCACTTGCCCCTGGACCATGCGCTCGATCAGCAGCGCGCCCTCGATGCTGTCCACCCGCGCCTTGCCGTGCGCGCCATCGGTGCGGATGGGGATCTGCCAGCCCTGCCAGGACCGCGCATCGACCCCGGCCGCTTGCAGCGCGATGGCGAGCAGCCCCGTGGTCACTTGTTCCCCGGTGGCGACCACCGTGTCGTATTCGCGCGCGTCGTGCAGCGGAGACAGCTCCTGGCACCATTTCACCAGCTGGTTGGTCACGCCCGACATCGCCGAGACGACGACCGCCACCTCATGCCCGGCATCGACCTCACGCTTCACGCGGCTTGCCACGTTGCGGATGCGATCGAGGTCGGCAACCGAGGTGCCGCCGAATTTCATGACGATGCGGGCCATTGGGGACCTGAGAGAGCGTGGCGACAGAGAGGGCGTGGGTTGCGCGGGGCGATGGGGCGGGACAGATACCGGCGGGGGCGGCGCGCCGCAACCGATCGTTTTGGAGGGCGGCATGGCGGCAGGCGGGACGGCACGCGCGGATGAGGTGCGGAAATTCGGCGCACTGGCGGATCGCTGGTGGGACCCGCGCGGCCCGATGGCGCCGCTGCACGCGATGAACCCGTTGCGCACCGGCTGGGTCGCCGCCCGGGCCGGCGGGCTGGGCGGCAAGCGGGTGCTCGATGTGGGCTGCGGAGCCGGCCTTGCCTCCGAGGCCTTCGCGCGCATGGGTGCAACGGTGGTGGGGATGGATGCGGCACCCGAGGCGCTGGTCGCCGCCCGCGCCCATGCCGAAGCCGGCGGCCTTGCCATCGACTACCGTGACGGTGGGCCGGAGGACCTGGCCGAAGGCGAGGTGTTCGACGTGGTGGTCGCGCTCGAGGTGATCGAGCATGTCGAGGCGCGGGCAGCCTTCATTGCCGCCCTGGCGCGCGCCGGGGCCCCGGGCGGGAATGAAGGCTGCCCGCGCCTCGACATGCTCGATCACCTCGAGCGCGACCACCACGTCGCACAC
>JBKJNV010000426.1:0-4211 GCA_046593435.1 Roseomonas sp. | reverse complement strand
ATGTCCGGCGTCAGCTTCTGCCGCGCCTTCTTCACGTATTCATGCAAGGTCAGGTAGCTGACCTGATTTTCCCGGTTCAGCGAGTCATTCTGCTGGCTCATCACTTGCCCTCCGTCGATTCAAGAAATTCGCGCGTTGATCGCGCATATTCGGCCTCGCGCGTGACGCGCTTCATGAAGTCTGCCGGCGGCACGCCGGTGAGCTGGCCGGGTGCCACGCCGTCGCGCAGCTGCTTGAGCGTCGCGTGTACGGCGGCCATCGATGCCGCGATGGGCTGGTGGCCCTGCAACGCGATCCGCACCCGCTGGGAGGCGAGATACGCCTTGTCCGTCAGCGCGGCGGTCAGCCCGCCGAGCATGATCGGCAGGCTCGTCGCCGCCGACAGCGCTTCGAGCTGCGCGCGTTCGGTGATGCCGGTGAAGAACAGCATATCGGCCCCGCAGCCATCATAGGCCCGGGCCCGCTCCAGCGCGTCCTCCATCCCGGTGATGGCGACCGCGCCGGTGCGCGCCATGATGACCAGCGACGCATCCTCCCGCGCTGCAAGCCCCGCGCGGATCTTGCCCAGCCCTTCGGCGAGCGAGATCAGCCGCACCGCGCCATCGCCGAACGGGCGCGGCAATTCGGTGTCTTCGAGCGAGAAGCCCGCCACGCCTGCCGTCTCCAGCTCCTGGACGGTGCGCATCACGCCCAGCGCGTTGCCATAGCCATGGTCGGCATCGCACAGCAGCGGCGGCGCCCCAGCGCGGGTGATCCGCCGCGCCTGTTCGGCGAATTCGGTGAGCGTGAGAACGATGAGGTCCGGCGCGCCCAGTACGGTCAGCGATGCGGTGGAACCGGCCAGCATCCCCAGCTCGAATCCCAGATCGGCCGCGATGCGCCCCGACATCGGGTCATGCACCGAGGCCGGATGGATGCATGCATCCCCCGCCAAAATCGCGCGCAGTCGCGCCCGCCTCTCTCCCGCCGACATCACCATCCCCAACCCTGTTCGGACCGATTGTGGACCAGCCCGCGCCCCCCGTGGAGGGGGGGCACCAAAATCCCTACACTGCGTGGCGCACATGACAGGATCTCCGCCGATGGCCGTCACCGCCCCCGCTTCCCGCCGCGCCATCATGGGCGGGCTGCTCGCGCTGCCTGCGCTGGCCGCCACGGAGGCCAGCGCGCAGGCGCCCTCCGGCGACCGCGTCACCTTCCTGCACGTGAATGACATCTATCAGCACGCCCCGCAGGGCGGGCGCGGCGGCCTGGCGGGGTTGCAGACCCTGATCACGCGGGCCCGCGCCGCAGCAACCGGGCCGGTGGTCTTCACCTTCGGCGGCGACCTGTTCTCGCCCTCGCTCGCCTCCTCGATCACCAAGGGGCGGCACATGGTGGAATTGTTCAACGAGCTGGCCCCGGCCGCCGCCGTGCTCGGCAACCATGAATTCGATTTCGGGCCAGAAGTGGCAGCGGCCAATATCGCCGCCTCCTCTTTCCCCTGGCTGGGTGCGAATGTGCTGGGCGCGGATGGCCGCCCCTTCGGCGGCTGCGTCGCAACGCACATGCATGATGCCGGCGGCGCCCTACGCATCGGCTTCGTGGGCGTGCTGACACCCGCCACCGCGGTGCTGTCCAACCCTGCGGGGATCACCTTCACCCCGCCCGAGGCCGCACTCCGCAGCGGTGCCGCATCGCTCCGCGCGGCCGGCGCGCATCTCGTTGTGGCCCTCACCCATCTCAACATCGAGGATGACCGTGCCATCGCCGCCGACATCCAGGGCATCGACCTCATCCTCGGCGCGCATGACCATGACCCGATGAGCATCATGGAAACCGGGCCGCTGATCCTCAAGGCCGGGCAGGACGCGCATTGGCTCGCGGCCATCGAGATGGAGCTGGACCGCAGCGGGCCGCAAGCCCGCGCCACCGCGCTGGGCTGGCGCTTCATCCCCAATACGAACGTCACGCCCGAGCCGCGCCTGGACGCCGCGGTGCTCGCCATCGAGAGCCAGCTCGACGTCGCACTCGGCCGCACGCTCGCGCGCCTGGACGCCCCGCTGGACAGCCGCACCGCGCTGGTGCGCATGCGGGAGGCCGCGATCGGCAATCTGATGGCGGATGCGCTGCGCGCGCATTTCAACGCCGATGCCGCGCTGATCAACGGCGGCGCGCTGCGCGGCAACCGCGAATACCCCACCGGGCACGACTTCACCCGCCGCGACCTGCTGAGCGAAATGCCCTTCGGCAACAAGGTGGTGCTGCTGGAGATGACCGGGGCGGAATTGCAGGGCGTTCTGGAACACGGGCTGTCGGCAATCGAATCACCCTCGGGGCGCTTTCCGCAGACCTCGGGCATCACACTGACCTATGATCCGGGCGACCCGGTGGGGCAGCGGCTGCGTGACGTCCGCATCGGTGGCGCCCCGCTGGACATGAGCCGGCGCTACCGCCTGGCCACCATCGATTTCCTGGCACGCGGCGGCGATGGCTATGCGGGGCTGCGGACCGCGCGGACCATCGTGGATGCGGCCGGCGGGCCGCTGATCGTCAATGTCATTGCGGAGGCCATTGAGGGTGCGGGGGGGATCGGTGCGCGTGTTGAAGGGCGCAGTCGGGCGGCGCGTTGAAAGGCAAGCGGCGGGAGGTCCCCTCCCGCACCCTCCGCCGGGGCGGCGCCCCGGACCGCCTTATAAGCGGAAGCGTACACCGCGGCGGGCCAGGCCGCCGCCGATGCCGATGGGCGTGCCATCGGCGCGCCAGCATGCGGCACCTTCGAGGCTGCCATCATCGTGGAAACGGATGGCGCACATCCCACCCGCGACATGCGGCTGCACACTGACCTCGTGGCCCATCGCGGCCAGGCGCGCGCGGACCTCGGGCGCGATGCCCGCCTCCAACTCCAGCGCCTGGCCCTGGCTCCAGATGCGCGGGGCCTCGACCGCTTCCTGCAGCGTCATGCCATGGTCGATCAGCGCAATCATCGCCTGCATGGCGGAGCCGAAGATGCGCAGGCCGCCGGGCAAGCCAAGCGCGGCGAAGGGCTTGCCGTCCTTCAGCGCGATCAGCGGCGCCTGGCTGGTTGTCACGCGCTTGCCCGGCGCAATGGACAGCGCGTGGCCCGGGCGTGGGTCGAACAGCGCCATGTAGTTGTTGGGGATCAGGCCAAGCTCGGGCAGCAGGAAGCGTGCGCCGAACAGGGAGTTGATGGTGTGCGTCGCGCAGACGATGCCGCCCTCGCCATCGGCGACGGTGAGGTGCGTGGTGTTGGGGCTTTCGCCCGCGACCACGCCGGCAGACCAGGATCGCGCGCGGGCCGGGTCAATGGCGGCACGGCGCTCATCGGCATAGGCCGCCGAAAGCAGCTTTGCCACAGGCACATCCACGAAGGCCGGGTCCGCGGTGGCTGCGGCACGGTCGGCAAAGGCGATCTTCAGCGTCTCGGCGATCAGATGTACGCTCTCGGCGGTGCCGAAGCCGAGTGCGCCGAGGTCATGGCCCGACAGGATGTTCAGCATCTGGATCACATGCACGCCGCCCGAGGAAGGCGGCGGCGGCCCGATGATCTCATAGCCTCGGTAGCTGCCGCGCACCGGATCACGGTCGATCAGGCGAGCGTCACGCATGTCCGCCTCGGTGAGGATGCCGCCGCGCCGTGCCACACCCGCAGCAACGGCCCTGCCGATGGCGCCGCCATGCAACGCGGCAGCCCCCTCGCGCGCGATGGTGGTGAGTGTGTCGGCCGCCGCTCCCATCACCACGCGGGCGCCGGGCACGATTGGCGAGCCGTTGGGGAAGAACAGCGCGGCGAGGCCCGGGTCACGCGCGATGTCGGCGCCCGCATCGGCGGCGCACTCGGAAAGGTAGGGCGTCGCCGCGAATCCATCGCGCGCCAAGCGGATGGCCGGCGCCATCACATCGCTCAGCGACAGGCGCCCGTGCCGTTCGAGTGCGGCGCACCAGGCGAGCAGGTTCCCCGGCACCGCGACAGCAAGCGGTCCGAGGGTATTGGCGCGGTTCTCGACGTCCAGCGCGGCAGGCCAGTCGAGGCTTTTGGGCGTGTACATGCCTGGCGTGCCGGCAGTGGGGACGGTGGATAGACCGTCGAGCACGGTGTGCGTCCCGTCCGGCAGGCGCAGGTGCATCATGCCGCCGCCGAGCACGCCGACCATCATCGGTTCCACGATGGTCAGCGCGAACAGCGCGGCCACCGCCGCATCAACCGCATT